>JAAXUL010000710.1 GCA_013336035.1 Chloroflexales bacterium | reverse complement strand
TACGAAAAAAAGAGCCTGCCCGGCGGGGGCGGGCTGGGCGAGGCCCGCGCGGGCGTAGCCGGCGGGGGTGAGGCCGTCACGTGCCTCAGCCTGGAGGCGCTGCGAGGCGATGGCGAGGATGGTCAGGTTGTCGGGGAGCGGGAGCGGGGAGCCGTCGGGGCTGAGCAGGCCCAGGCTGTTGAGGGCCGGCCGCTCCCCGCCCAGCCCCGCCAGGGCCAGGGCGTACCCGCCCACGTCGCGGAGGCCGAGGAGGGGGGCTGTGACGTAGCGTTCCACCACCGCCGCGTGGGCCGCACTCGGGCGCAGGCGGCCAAGGCACAGGTCGAGCAGGCGGTCGTCGAGGCGTACGGCCCGGAGGTGCCGCGGCTGGCCGAGGAGGGGGGCGGATCGGTCCCACGGGTGGGGGGCGCCTCCCACGAGGCCCCAGGTGGGCACGTAGGCGGCCTTGCGGCCGGGCGTGGTGTCGCCTAGCACGTAGCCGGCGTCGGCGAGGCGGCCCAGGGCCCGGCGCGCGGCCCCGTAGCTGAGCGCGGGGTCGTAGGCCCTGAGATCGCCCGGCGAGAGGGGGACGGGGGCGTTCTGGATCAGGTACAGGCGGGCGATCAGGGCGTAGGCCCCGAGGGCCGCGGGCGCGTCGCGGAGGTCCTCCACCATGCGGCGCAGGAGCGGCAGGTAGGTCGCGGGCGCGGGGCTGGCCTGGGGTCCGGCCGGGGCGGCGTGGCCCCGGGCATGCGGTACGGAAGTGATCATGGGTGGGTGCTCCTCGCCAGCCCTGCCCGATTTTGGGCAACACAGCCCCCACATGTCACCGGCGGGCGTTGACATGGGGAGGCAGCGGCTGGTATAGTGGAGGCAGACGCGGCAACGCGGCAATAGCACAGCTAGCTACCTGATGGGGCTGGCGGGGCTGGGGGCCTTCGACCACGTGCTTGGCGGCAGTGGGGTCGGAGGCCTTGGTTATGCCCTGCGCAGCGCATCGGAAGCTCGTACTATCGGGTGCGCATCTGCCCTAACGGTGAAACGATAGGGTGCGGTGGCGCGTGGCCACCCTCGCGTATGGCTGGGCCCCTTCTCGCGAGCGGCGCTCGCCTGTCCCGTGCGGCGGGGGGATGGGCCGCGGGCGGCCCGCGCGGCGTCCGCGCCGCGCATGCTGATCGTACGCGCCAACCGCGCCATTGTCAGCATGGCAACCGCGCCAATCGGCGCCAAAACCGCGCCACTTTCGGGCGAAACCGCGCCACCTGGCCCGTGGGGATGGCGCGGTTTGCGGAGGTGGACAAAACCGCGCCAACTGCGCCACTTTTTGGCGCGGTTGGCGCCCACCCGGGGTCGGGTCGCCCGGCGCGGGGGCGCGTGTGGGCGCGGGGGATGGGGGGGTTCGGGGCGGGGCGCCGGCGCCGCCTAGGCCGGGCGCCCGGGGTCCTCGCCCGCCTCGGAGGGGGCGAGGACGTGGTAGCGGAGCGCGCGGCCCTCGCCCATGGGGGCGATCAGCCCCGCCTCGACGAGCCCGGAGAGGTCGCGCTGGAGCGAGCGGCGCGAGCGGTCGGGGAAGGCCGCCACGAGGTCGCGCGGCGTGAGCGGGCCGCGGGTCCGCAGGAAGGCCAGGATGTGCCGCTGGCTCTCGCTCAGGTTGGCGTAGGTCCCGCCGCCGTAGAAGATGTTGAGCGGGCGCCCGTAGACGGTCACGATGAACGAGGCCCCGGTGTCGTGGAAGCGGGGCGGCGCCATGTCCTCCTGCTTGAGCACGGCGACGGTGGTGTTCAGCCCCTGGCCGAACGCCTCCACAAAGCCGTTCTCGTAGAGGATCGCCATCACCGCCCGGTTGCGGGATGACTGCTCCTCCAGCAGGTTATCGACGGTGATGCCCGGCGGGAGGCCCCCGGGGGATATCCACTCGATCCGGTTGCGGAAGATCTGGATGCGTGAGGCGGCGCGGAAGTTGGTGTAGTCGCGGTGGGCGATCATGTTCACCGAGATCTCGCGCACGACGGCCCGGGGGTACTCGTGCACATCGACCCGCTGGAAGCCGCGCTCGG
Source organism: Chloroflexales bacterium (assembly GCA_013336035.1). Lineage (GTDB taxonomy): Bacteria > Chloroflexota > Chloroflexia > Chloroflexales > Chloroflexaceae > CAIWXH01. Next base: position 2,716 of record JAAXUL010000710.1, on the reverse strand, counting down.
CCAGGGTCATGCCGTGGTGGATGTTCGCCCAGATGTAGGCCTCCACCCGCGCCAGCTGGTCGAAGATGGTCCCCCCGATGTTCTTCTCCAGGTGCACCACCTCGTAGGAGAGCGGGTCCATCCCCCGGTAGTGGCCGAGGTCGATCACGGCCGTCGGGATGAGCTGCTGGGGGTCGCGCCCGAAGCAGAGGAGCCCCGCGAGCGTGACCTGGATGCCGTCGGCGGTTTCGGCCGCGCCGTGCTTGTGGAGCAGGTAGGCCACGGGCTCGGTCGGCCCCGCCGCCCGGCCGTTCTCGGTCGCGCGCGCGATGTGGGCCCGCACCTTCTCCATATCGAGGATGTCCAGCGTGGTGCCGAGGATCGGCAGGCTGTCGATGCTGCGCATGCCCTCGAGGTTCAGGGCGATCGGCGGCTCGCTCATAGGGTCTGGTGCTCCCGGGCTCCCTGGCGGCGTGTCCTCTATCCTACCACGCCCCGCGACGTACACGTGCCGCGGGGCGCAGTGCTCAGTTGGTAAGGTGCCGGCTCCGCGGGCGGGCCTCCGGCGCTACGGTCAGCGCGCGGGCGTCGGTATTGGGGCGTACACGCCCACCCCCTGGCGGACAAGCACCCCGCGCTCCTGGCCCTCCGCCAGCAGCCGGCGGACGCTGCTCTCGCTGGCGCCGAGCGCCCGCTGCGCCTCGGCCGGCGTGAAGGTCGCGCGCTCGCCGAGTCGCGCCATCAGGTCCTCCACCCGGTACTGCTGCGGGCGCCCGCCGGGGGGCGGCGTGACGGTCAGCGCCGGGCGCTCCTCCTCCGGGCGGTGGGCCGCCACAACGGATGGGGGCGCGTTTTGGCGGCCGTCCGCGCGCGGGGCCACGGCCAGATCGCGCAGCTCGGCGATCTCGGCGATCAGGGCGAGCCGGCTGATGGTGAGCGAGCGACGTGCGTGCTCCACCGCAATGATGCCGGCCAGGACGGGGGCCGGCAGGAGGGCGACGAAGAGCAGTCCCAGGGCCGGGAGGATGTGGGCGCGGGTCGGCGCGTCGAGGGCCGGCGCGTGGCCGGCGACGAAGGCCGCGTTGAGCAGGGCGGTCACGGCGTAGAAGTACCAGGCCCAGCCGCTCCGTGGCGCCCCCGCCAGCTCGGCGACGGCGTTCGCCCGGCCCACGAAGAGGGCGATGGCGTCTCATCAGGGTGAAGGCGAGCGCGGCGAGGTGGTAGACGGCCGCGGGCAGGGTGAGGTGCCCAACCTCCGCGGGCGCGATGCTGGCGACGGTCTCCCAGATGTGGATGGCGCTCACGAAGACGACGCCCCAGCCGAGCAGCCGCCCCCACGCCAGCAGGGTCTCGGCGGCGCTGAGGGCCTGCTCCTTGGCGAGCAGGATGCCCTTCCGCCGGGCGTCGTGGGCGACCTTGCCCTGGCGCAGGTCCGGGTCGAGGGCGAAGGTCTGGGCGAGCGAGGGGGCGGCCGGGCGGGGCCGCCAGGTGGTGATGGCCATGAGTGGTTCTCCTCGCGCTACGGCGTCACGCCGTTGCAGATGCGGAGGGCCGACCCGAGCTCGCGGACGGTGCAGGGCGGGGCGGTCGGGAACTGCCGCACCACCACCGACTGCGCGGCGGGCGTCGCCGGCGGGATGAGGTAGGACGGGGTCTGGGGGTTGGGGGCTAGGGGTTGGGGGCTAGGGTCTGGGGGTTGGGGGCGGCGGCATGCGCCGGGGCTGCGGTGGGCGCGGGCGTGGCGAGGTCCGCGACGCCGGCGGCCGCCTGGAGCTCGGGCACGGCGTCGGCCGCGACCCACACGAGGTTGGCGGGCGCGCCCGGCTGGGCGACGTCGAGCTGGGCCCAGTCAAGGCTGTTGCGGGCCACGACCGCGTAGGCCCGCCCGGGCTCCAAAGCGCCCAGGGGGGCGCCGCCGGGTGCGTCGTAGGCGATCACGGCGCGGGCCAGGGTGGCGGCCGGCTGGGCACGGTGGGGCACGTCGAGGGTCGGGGTGGCGAGGAGCACCACCGGCAGGGGAGCGGGCCGCTGGGCGATGCCCCACCAGAGCGCCAGGCCGGCGAGGAGCAGGGCGGACACGCCGCCCAGGGTCACGAGGGCCGCCAGCGGTAGGCTGACCGGGCGGGCGAGGGCCATGGAGGCCCTATACCAGGAAACGTGACACCAGGGGCAACATTCCGTGAAGTTGTTCACGAGGTTTGTGAGGAAGGCTACAACGTAGATGTGGAGGCCGGTTTAGCCAAGGCCTACCGCAAACTCACAAAGAGCATTCGCAACCTGAAGAACTGAGGCGCCCATGACGACCAGGGCACAGGTTGAGGAACTCTACGTCCACGACTGAGTGCTGCCCCCACGGGGGAGGGGGGCGGCGCTCGCCATTCCTCCAGGTAACACGCGCGGCGTACTATCTCTCCAAGGCAGCTAACTTAGTAGCGTCCGTAGCAGCGGAAACCCCGTACTCAGGAGCTCTTATGCACCGCGTCCTTCCACTCCTCCTTGCCCTCGCCGCCCTCGCCGCTTGCGGCGCTCGCCCCGCCGAGCCTGTTGTCCAGATCCAGCAGCAGACCGTGGAGGTCACCCGCGAGGTGGTCAGCGAGGTCACGCGCGTGGTCGAGCGCCAGGTGGTCGTAACGGCCACGGCAGCGCCGGCCACGCCCACGGCAGCGCCGGCCACGCCCACCGCGGCGCCGGCCACGCCCACGGCAGCGCCGGCCACGCCCACCGCGGCGCCAACGGC
>JAAXUL010000709.1 GCA_013336035.1 Chloroflexales bacterium | reverse complement strand
CTCTCCCGCTCAGGGAGAGGGGGCAGGGGGGTGAGGACCTGAAGCGCCGACTTTGACGTAGCCCTGGCGGCGCGGGGCACGACGTTGCGTCGTTCTGATACCCGTGCTATAATCGCGCGTTGGTACGAACTAAGGAGCTGCGCCTATAGATGGTGCAGCGCCTCGTTGCCTTTCTGTTCCGCCGCGCCGCCCGGATCGCGCCGCCGGGCAGAGTAGACGAGCGGGACAACACCAGAGGAGGATCACGTGCGCGAGCGTCGTCGAGACTACGAGCTAGTTATTATCATCAGCCCCCTGAACGCCAACGAAGAGGGCGTCGCCGCCACCATTGACCGCATCCGCCACACCGTCGAGACGAACGGCGGCGAGATTACCGGGGTCAATCAGGGCCCGCCTTGGGGCCGCCGCAAGCTGGCCTACCCGATCCGCGAGTATGTCAGCGGCGAGGCCAGCCGCCGGAACTTCAGCGAGGGCTACTACGTGCTGTTCACGCTCGCCCTGGGCGCCGCCAAGGTGCTCGAGCTCGAGCGCACGATCAAGCTGACCGACACCATCCTGCGCCACCTGATCACCGTGGTCGAGCAGAAGGCGGCTAGCGCCGCCCCCGCTGAGAGCGCCGAGCCCGTCGTCGAGAAGAGCGAGGCGTAACGTTTAGTGGGTAGGAATATCCGCGAGCGGAGCGAGCAGCTATGCCACGCGATCTCAACAAGGTGATGATCATAGGCCGCCTTGGCACCGACCCGGAGATGCGCTACACGCCCTCCGGAAGCCCGGTGACGACGTTCCGCGTTGCCGTAGGGCGGCAGTGGCGCGACAGTAACGGCGAGACCCACGATGAGACCGAGTGGTTCAGCGCCGTCGCCTGGAATAAGCTCGCCGAGATCTGCAATCAGTACCTCACCAAGGGCGCCCGTGTCTACCTGGAGGGCCGCCTCCAGACTCGCTCGTGGGAGGATCAGCAGAGCGGCCAGACGCGCTATAAGACCGAGGTGATCGCGACCGACATGATCATCCTCGATAGCCGCGAGGGTCGCCCTGGCCGCGAGCCCGGCGATGAATTCCAGCCGCCCCGCGACGCGCCCCGCCCGCCGCGGAGCGGCCCTCCGCAGCCCCCTGCCCCCGATATTGGCGACGAGGATATTCCGTTCTAGAGCTTTCCGCCGCTCTACTCGGGGGGCTGCGCCAGCCGCAGGCCCCCGAACAATTCCTGTTGCGCTTTATGGCAGAGACACCAAAGAACCCACAGCAAGGCGGCCGTGACGCCACACCCAGGCAGCAGCCGGCGAAAGGCGCTCAGCCAGCCGGCAACCCCGCCTCGCACCGCCGCGTCGCCGCGCGCAAGCTCCGCGAGGAGCGCCAGCAGCGCCTGGTGATCACCGCGACCGCCGCCGCTATCTGCCTGGCGCTGCTCGTTGTCCTTGGCGGCCTAGCCTATGAGCGGCTCTGGGTGCCGAGCCGGCCCGTCGCCCGCGCCGGCAGCGCCACCCTCTCCCGTGGCGACTACTGGGCCGAGCGCCAGCGCGCGTACGCCCGCGAGATCGTCCAGAATTTCCAGCTCCTGGCCCTCTTCGGCGGCAACCCCCAATTTACCCAGCAGTTCCAGGGCCAGAGCCCGAAGATCGATAACCAGGTCGAGCAGATTCGCAGCGCCGAGGTTGACGCCAGCGTTGTCGGCCAGTGGGAGGCGCGCCAGATCAAGGAGCAGGGCGCCGCCGGCCGCAGCATCAGCGTCACCCAGGACGAGGTGAACCAGGCTATGGTCAAGGACCTGGGCCTGGTCTTCCTGCCGCCTCCGACGGCCTCGGTATCCGAGACGGCCACCGCCGCCCCCACCGACGATCCGGCGGCGACAGCCACGGCCCTCGCCGCGTCCTCGCCGACGCCCGGCGGCTCTACGCCAACGCCCGCGGCTACGGCCACGCCCGCGGCTACGCCAACGCCCGCGGCTACGGCCACGCCCGCGGTCACCGCAACACCTGAGCCTAGCGCCACACCTCAGCCCACACCTGCCCCAGCTGAGGCCGCCACCCAGGTCGACCAGATCATTGACGAGATCTACCGCCGCTACGAGATCGAGCTGGCGACCGCCGCCGAGCAGCCCGACCTGAGCAAGGACGACTTCCGCGCCGCCCTCGCCGACCAGTACCGTGAGCAGGTGATCAGCGAGCGCGTCCAGGCCGAGCTCGTGCCTGAGGAGGGCTTCGAGTACAGCCAGGAGCCTACGCGGATCAAGGCCAGCCAGGTCCTCGTGGCCGTCACGCCGCCCGCAGATGCTACCCAGGATCTGATCGACGCGGCCTTCGCCCAAGCGAAGCGCACGGCCGACGCGGTCGTCGCCAGGCTGCGCGGCGGGGATGACTTCGCCACTGTGGTCGCCGCCTCGTCCGATGACCCCGGCTCGAAGGAGCAGGGCGGCGATATGGGCTTCTTCGATAAGAATGGCGCGGCCGAGAGCGGTGTCACCTATCCGCCGGAGCTGGTGCAGCAGGCCTTTGCCCTGGCTCTAGATGCGATCAGCGACCCGATCCGCACCCAGTTCGGCTGGCATATCATTAAGGTCACCGACCGCGATGTGCCCTCCGAGGAGCAGCAGCTGCGCGACGCCCGCACTAAGGCCCTTGACGACTGGGTCGCCGAGCAGCGGACAGCGATCGGCGTTGCTCGCTTCCCCGAGCCGACGCCCACCGCGACCGTCGATCCCACGGCGCAGGCCCCGACGGCTGTGCCCACCTTCGTGGCCGGGCCGCCCACGGCGGCGCCCACCGAGACGCCCGCGCCCGCCGAGACGCCTACCGAAATACCGGCGCCGACCGAGACACTGGCGCCCACGAGGGCAGCAGACACAACGCCCACAGCGACGGCGACCACAACGCCGTAGCCCACAGAACACCCGGAGGGCTGCCGCATCAGGCGGCCCTCTGTATCTACATATATTACTATGCGACGCTGGAAACCACAGCCCACGGGCCGCCTCTGGGTCGCTTTCGTGGCCCTGGTCCTCGCGGCGGTCGGGGCAGCCTTCTTTCTCTTCCAGATCGGTGCGGCCCTGGCTCGCCCCCCCGTATCCTGGCCGATCAACGGCGCCCTCTTTCTGCAAGGTCTGGCATGCCTCGCCCTGCTGCTGACCACGGGCGCCGTCGGCTACAGGGTCGCCGCCGCCCTGACCCTCGCCTACGCGGTTGACCGCAACGGCCTCTATATCTTCTGGCTCGGCAACCGGGCCGTGGTGCCCCTCCAGGCGATCGAGAGCGTCGAGAGCGGCCTGCGGGCCCCCGGCGCGACCCCCTTCCTGAGCCTCGGCTACTTTCACGGCCGGGTGCGCCTGCCCGACGGGCGTACCCTGCATCGCTTCAGCACCGTGCCGATCACGCAGGCCCTGGTCCTGCACACCGCCGCCGACTCCTACGCGATCTCGCCGCAGGAGAGCGACGTCTTCGTGCAGGATCTGGAGCAGCGGCGGCGCATCGGGGCCATCCAACAGCTGGCGCCGGGGGTTGAGGTGGGGCGGGCCTTCTTCTACGCCTTCTGGGACGACCGGACGGTGCGCTGGGCGCTGGGGGTCGCCGCCTTACTGAACCTGGCCCTGCTTGGCTGGCTAATGACCATCTACCCCGGGCTGCCCGCGCTGCTCGATATGCGCAGCGATGCGGCGGGCGCCGCCGCGGCCCTCGCCCCGCGCCACCAGATCCTCTTCCTCCCGCTGGCGGGCGTAGCCCTGGGCCTGCTTAACACGGGCCTTGGGCTGACCCTGTACGGGCGCGAGCCTGTGGGCGCGCGGCTGCTACAGATCGCATCGGCGGGGGCCCAGCTGCTCTTTGCCGTCGCCGCCCTGACCATCGTGCGCTAGGCTTCAGATGCTCACCCCTCACGGGCTCCGAAGATAGCCCGCCCGACGCGCACGATCGTCGCGCCCTCTGCGATGGCGGCCTCGAAGTCGTCGGTCATGCCCATCGAGAGCTCGGCCCAGCAGGCTGCCGAGAATCGGCGGGCCAGCTCATCGCGCAGATCCCGCAGAGCCCGGAAGGTGGGGCGTGCGGCCTCGGGGTCGGCCATGATCGGCGCGACGGTCATCAGGCCTCGCACCTCGAGGGCGGGCAGCGCCACAATGGCCTCCACCTCGGGCAGCAGGGCCGCGAGGCCCGCACGGTTCGCCACGCCGCCCTGAAGGGCGAAGCCATCCTTGCTGGCCTCGCCGCTCACGTTGACCTGCAGCAGGATGGGCAGGCGGTGACCGGGGGCGACCTGGCGGGCCAGGGCCTCGGCCAGGCGCAGGCTATCGACCGAGTGGACGAGGTCGAAGAGCGCGGCGGCGGGGCGGGCCTTATTGCGCTGGAGGTGGCCGATCAGGTGCCAGCGCACGCGCGGGCGCAGCCCGGCCAGGGCCTCGATCTTGCCCTGGGCCTCCTGCACGCGGTTCTCGCCCAGGTCGGCGGCGCCGGCGGCGACGGCCTCTGCCACCAGGGCGAGGGGGTGAGTCTTGGTGACGGCCACGAGAGTGACCTCGGCGGGGTCGCGGCCCGCGCGTGTCGTCGCCCGGGCGATACGCTCGCGCACCGCCTCGATGCGTCCGGCGATGGTGCTCATGGCGTCGATGGGTGTGTATGCCCAGCAGGCGCCCGCGGGAACCAAGGGTGAGATGTCGGGCACGCAGCGGGCTGACGAAGGCGACGTGAAGAAGGTGAAGCCTGCCCCGTCGACCGTCGACCCGAAGGCCAAGAAGAGCGAAGCGGCGGCCGCGAGGCAGTCCGGCGCCACC
>JAAXUL010001507.1 GCA_013336035.1 Chloroflexales bacterium | reverse complement strand
CTCGTGCGCCTGCCGGCCTACGAGTGGCTGCGCTCGCGCCACGACCGCCAGGTCCACACGCGGCGGCGCTACACCGCCCCCGAGGCCCGTCACATGCTCGAGTCGGCCGGCTTCGCCGTCGAGCAGGCCACATACGCTCTAAGCCTGCTTTTCCCCCTGCCGGCGGCCACACGTCTGGCCGAGCGCTTCACGTCCGACCAGGGCGATGAGTCGGCCATGGGCCTGCCGTCCGCGCCGCTCAACCTGGCCCTGCGAGCGCCGATGGCCCTCGAGGCCGCCTGGATCGCCATGGGCGGCAGCTTCCCCTTTGGCCTCTCTATCTTCTGCCTGGCCCGCAGCCAGAAGGATGCGCGTAGAGTCAGGCGAGCACCAGCGATGCCGGCCTCGCTGCCCGCGGAGTAGGTTCTGATGCACCGACCATCCTTCATCCTCCAGGACGCCCTCGACCGTATGAGCGCCGCGCCACGCCTGTGGAATACGCTGCGCTGGATCGTCGAGGCCGGCTTCAGCGGCGAGCGGCTGGCCATCGCCCGCGAGCTGCGCCCATGGGCCGGCGACCGGCGCCGCTTCCTCGACTTCGGCTGTGGCACCGGCGAGTTTGCCGGCGACTTTCCGGGCGCCCAGTATGTCGGCATCGACCCCTCGACCGGCTACCTGCGCTTCGCGGCCCATAACCGGCCCGGCAGCTACGTCGCCAGCTCGGGCGAGGCCCTGGCCATCGCCACGGGCTCGTTCGACGCCGCCCTCGTCTGCGGGGTGATCCACCATCTGCCCGACGCCGTCGCCCGCGCCGCCATGGCCGAGCTCGCCCGCGTGCTGCGCCCTGGCGCCACCGTCCTGGTGATGGAGGACATCCCCCCGCCCGATGGGCAGAACCCCGCCGGCCAGCTGATGCACGCCGTCGACCGCGGCGGCCATATCCGCGGCGAGGCCGAGTACCGCGCCATCTTCGGCCCCGCCCTCGCCGTCGAGCGCTCGTACTCCCTCCGGTCCGGAATCTGCGATTACGCCGTCTATGTGCTCGAGCGCCTGCCATGATGGCCAGAGGCCCCGCTATGCTCCCAGTCTTCGCCCTGCTGATCACCGCCAGCGCCCTGACCGTCATCGGCGAAGTACTGCTCAAGCTGGGTGTCAACGCCGTCAGCGAGCGCGTCGGCGCCTTCTCGCTCTCGCCCGCTGTGCTCTGGGCCACCTTCACCGACTGGCGCGTCATCCTGGGCTTCGCGCTCGTCTTCGGCGGCGCCCTCTTCTGGCTCGGCGTGATCTCGCGGGTCAACCTCTCGTTCGCCTACCCGCTGCTCGCCCTCAACTATGTCCTAATCCTTATCCCCTCGCGCCTGCTGCTTGGCGAGCCGATCACCCCCACCAAGCTCGCCGGGGCCGTGATCGTAGTGATCGGCGTGATCGTGATCACATGGGGCGCCGCAAACCAGGGATGAGGGATGAAGGATGAGGGATGAAGGTGTGCAGCCAACCTTCGCGCCCGCTCCCTTTACGATGGCGCGGCGCCGCGGCGTAGCACCACGGGTATGGATACGGCTCAGCGCCTTCATCCTGCTGTTGTCTTCGCTCATCCTCTGGCTGCTCGCCTACCAGGCGCCTCTGCGCCTGACCATCCCCGTCGGCGGCGATGTCGAGCTGCGTCGGCGCTTCGACGATGCCCCCTTCCTCTCCGGCGTGAACGGCTCGGAGCCGGGCGACCAGGTCGATGACCCCGACCGACCCGGCGAGCGCATCTGGTGGTGGGAGCTGCGGGGGCGCACGGGCGCCCGCCCCTACCGCTGGACCACGTCCGAGGCGACCTTGCTCGTGCCCGGCGCCGGGGGCGGGCTCTACGCCGTCGAGCTG
>JAAXUL010000708.1 GCA_013336035.1 Chloroflexales bacterium | reverse complement strand
GGGGCGGGGGGGGGCGTGGCCCCCCCGCGCCCCTTTTTGATTCCCGCTCGCTAGAGCGTCTCGGCCCAGGCCTCGTACAGCTCGTCTCTGTTCTTGATGCCGGCGCGCGGCAGGGCGTGGTTGACCACGTAGGTCGAGCCGGCGTGGCGGTTCTCCCCCATAGCCTGGTGGGCCTCTTTCAGGTACTGCCACTCGACCAGGGTCGGCTCGGTGATCGAGAGCAGGCCGGCACTGATCTCGTCGCCCAGGCGCAGGATCTCATAGGCGTTCGAGAGGTGGGTGCCCCAGAGGTTGGCGGTGGGCATGTAGACCCGGCGCTGGCGCATCCAGATCTGCGGGGCGAAGAATGAGTAGCGTCGCCCGCCCATTTCCTCGAAGTAGACAATGCGCCCGATGAAGGGCTTGACCAGCATAGCGCTGACGTTGAGGCTGTCGTGGCCAGCCCGCTCGATGATCATGTCAGGGTAGCCGCGGGGGTTGTCGGCGCTGGTGAGGAAGCCGCCCACAGCGCTGCCCAGAGGCTTAAAGGTCAGGTCGTTGAAGCGGCGGATGGCCTCCTTGAGCCCCTCGGGGTCAGCCTTCGAGTCGGGCAGGTCGGGCATCGTCGCGGGCCAGTCGAAGTCCTCGCCGTAGCGGCGCTGCAGCTCCTCGATGCTGACCACGCCGCGCAGCGAGGCGCCGAAGCCGAGGCTGAGCACGAACTCGCGCTGGGCGTCGGTGTAGGCAGCGACCACGATGCGGGCGCCCAGCGAGCGCGCCGCCTCGATCGCCTCGAGGCCGGACTCGTCCACCAGGGCGCCGCGATCCACACCGTAGTAGATCAGCACGGCCTGGCCGCCGCGCAGGCCGGCGCGGCGCAGCATCTCCTCGGGGCTCGAGTGCCCGGGCTTGCCGAGGAAGGTGAAGTGGTAGCCCGAGCTGGCGCCGTAGAAGGTCAGGGTCGGGATGTGGCCGTCGCGCGGCTCGCCGAGCAGCTGGAAGCTGCGCCCGAAGGCCTGCTCGCCGGCGTGCGAGACGGCGTAGTCGGCCAGGTGGTGGTTGTTCTGCCGGCGGAAGATATCGAGCAGCGGCTGGCCGGCCTTCTCCCACGCCGCCCACTGGGCCGGGTCGGCGGGGATGCGGGTGAAGATGTCGGCGATGGCCGGGTCCTTGCGGTTGACGAAGCCCTTGCCGCCGGCTTCGAGCAGGGTCCTGGCGCGAGCCTCGCTCGAGACCATGCCGATCACGCGCAGGCCGTTGCGGGCCGACGAGCGGGAGGCGTCGAGGCCGGTGCCGGTGGCCGCGCCCTCGATGAAGATGCTCTTGCCGGCCTTGATGCCCAGGGTGGTGAAGAGGGCCCGGTAGGCCGTGCCCAGGTTGAGCATAAAGCTGCCCGCCGCCTCGAGCGACATGTCGGGCGCCAGGGGCAGACACTGGGGCGCCTGGGCCAGCATAAACTGCTGGTGCGAGCCGTCGGGGGTGTTGTAGCCCTGGATGACGAAGTCGGCCGCCATCGGGTCGAGGCCGACCATCGGCGAGAGGATGTTGTTCTGGCCCGAGTAGACCGCCACCAGGTCGCCGACCTTGAGCCGGCCCTCCCTGCGCAGCTCCTCGCCGAGCGAGGCCACGAGGGCCACGCCGCCCGAGCCGGTGATGTGCCAGTCGCGGTCGTGCTCGTCGAAGAGCGAGACCGGGATGCCGGTGATGGCCCAGATGTCGTTGAAGTTGACCTCGCTGGCCAGGATGTAGAGCAGGGCCTGGTTGGAGCTGGGCACCTCGACCGGGATGATCGCCTCGCGCTCGAAGTCTTTCGGGTCGCCGACGCGGGCCGCGCCCGTCTCGGGGTCGCGGATGACGCCCTGGGCGTACTGCAGGCACGGGATGGGCGTGACGCCGGGGAAGAAGGGCGCGCCGACGGGCAGCAGCTGGCCATTCTCGATGTAGAGCTGCGCTTGCTCGGGGGTGACCAGGGTATCTCGCGTGGGCAGCGGGGCGCTGCGCTTGTCCATGAAGTCCTGGATGCCCCGCTTGCCGCCTTCGGGGTCGACCACGGCCTCGGCGAAGAGCCGGGCCTCGTGGGCGAGCCCCTGCTCGAAGCCGTGCTCGAAGCCGTAGCGGATCGCCTCGAGGGCCCGCTCGACAGCTTTAGCGCGGCCGGCGCCGGCTGCCTGATGGACGATACGCTGGACGCGCGGGTTCTGGATGATCGCGCTCAGCTCGTCGCTGACGAAGCCGGGCTGGGGCTGCTCCCAGCTGACGAGCTCCGCCTTGCGGATCTCGTAGGCCTCCTTGAGGGCGCCGCCGCCGGCCGCGTACTCGCGCACCAGGGCCGAGGCGACGCTCAGGGCTTCCTGGGTGCCGGTGGCGAGACGGTCGACGAGGCCGACCTCGCTGGCCAGATCGGAGGTGATCGTGCGCCCGCCGAGGATCATCTCGAGGGCCCGCATGGTGCCGGTGCCTTCGCTGCGCTTGTAGAGCAGGCGCGGCAGGCGCTGGGTGCCGCCGTAGCCCGGCAGCATACGCAGGTTGATCTCGGGCTGGCCAAACTCGGCGTGCCTGTCGGCCACGCGGTAGTGACAGGCCAGGGCGAACTCGAGGCCGCCGCCGAGGGCCACGCCGTTGATGGCGGCGACGCAGGGCTTGTCCATGCGCTCGATCTTGCGGAAGGCCAGGTGCGCGTTATTCGGCAGGGCGATGGCGTCCTCGAAGGTGTGCATGTCCTCGAGCAGCTGGCGGATGTCGGCGCCGGCCACGAAGCTCTTCGTGCCCTGGCCGGTGAAGATCACGGCGGCCACGTCCTGGCGGCGCGCCAGGTGGTCGACGATCGTGTTGAGCTCGTCGAGGGCGCGCTCGTTCAGGGCGTTGACCGGCGGGTTAGTGATAGTGACGATCGCCAGGCGCTGGGTCGTCGCGGGCTTCGCCGCCGCCCCGCCCTTGAGCGGGTGGTACTCGATGCGGAAGTAGCGGTAGCGCTCGAAGATCTTCTGCTCGTCGGCGAGCTGCTGCTTGCGCTTCCACTCGTCGATCTTCTCGCTGATCTCCTTGAGCGACTCGGGGTTGCGCAGGGTGGTGGTGTCGCCCAGAGGCTCGTCGAGCATCAGGCTGCGCAGGAAGCGGCGCATATACTTGCCGCTGCGCGTCTCGGGGAAGGCCGCGATCTCGATGTAGTCCTCGGGGACGGCGACCACGCCCTTCTCGTTGCGCACCAGGTCGTCGAGGCGCTTGCGGTCGGTGCTGGTCAGGCGCTGGCCGGGCGCGGTCAGCACGAAGGCGACCGGGGTCAGGCCCTTCTCGCGGTGGGGCGCGCCGACGACAATACAGTTGCCGACCGGTGAGTCGGGGGTGATCTGCTTGTCGCGCAGGATGGCGCCCTCGATCTCCTCGGTGCCCATGCGGTGGCCCGAGACGTTGATGACGTCGTCGGAGCGGCCGTGCAGGGTGAAGCTGCCGTCGCCGTACTTCACGGCGAAGTCGCCCTGGACATAGGCCCACTCGCCGTTTGGCCCGCGCTTCCAGTAGGTCTTCACGAAGCGCTCGGCGTCGCCGCGCCACTCGGCCAGGGTGCGCTCGCCGCGCAGGTAGGCGTCGAGGCCGTCCACGTCGCCCCAGATTGTGCGCGTCAGGTAGGGGTAGGGCGCAGTGATGACGATCTCGCCCTTCTCCTCTAGCTCGGCGCTGCGGTAGGCCGGGGCGCCGCCGTCGGCCGGGGCCTCACTGGCCCAGACATCGCCGGCGACCCAGGGCAGCGGGTAGGTGTGGGCGTCGGGACGCAGGGGGTAGTCGTCGTTGCCGTAGAAGTGGGTCCAGACGATGCCGCCGTGCTCGGTGGCCCAGTACGAGTTGATATACTGGGGCGACATAATCTCCATGCCGAACTGCTGCACCGCGGGGCTGACCGGCTCGGCGCAGAAGGTGCAGACGCGCAGGGTGCCCATGTCGTACTGGCGCACGTCGGCGACGTTCTGCGGGTTGGTCATCACCGCCTTGAGGAAGGTGACGCCGGCCTTGAAGATCTGGACGTTGTAGCGCTCGATGATGCTGGCGTAGCGCCCGGCGCTTGGGAAGACCGGCGAGCCCTCGGCGATCACGCCTATGCAGCGGCTGCTGAGCGTGGCGCTGATCATGTAGCTCTGGCCGGTGATCCAGCCCGGGTCGGCGATCACATAGACCACGTCGCCCGGCTCGGCGTCGAAGCTCACCTTCATCGTGTGGTTCAGGCCGGCGACGTAGCCGCCGTGCACGTGGACCACGCCCTTCGGCTTGCCGGTCGAGCCCGAGGTGTAGATGATGAACATCGGGTACTCGGCGTCGACCGGGGTGGCCGGGCAGGCGCTGTAGAGCGCCTTGACGAGCTGCTCGGTGGGCAGGGCGAGCAGCTCGGCCTCGCTGGCCACCTTCACGCCGGCGGCGGCGGCCGTGGCGAGCAGCTTCGCGGTGGCCGCCGCGACCAGGTCGTGGCTCCACTGGTCGCGCTCGGGCCGCCAGAGGATGTCCTGGCCGGTGTGGCGGACGACCACGACCGCCTCGACGCGGGGCGGCGAGGCGACCAGCGCCTTGGCCACGGCGGTGCGGATCTGCGACTGGGCCGAGATATCGAGGTCGCTCAGCTCTTGCAGGGCTTTGCCGACGCCGCGCATCACGTCCGAGCGCTCGACGGTGATGTCCTCGGCGATCGCCTCCTTCACCGCGGCGATAATCTGCCCGCGGTGGGCGGCACCGAGGCTCAGGCCGTCGAGGGTCTGCTCGACGATGGTGATCGCAGTCTCGACCGGCACGAACTTGTCGAGGG
>JAAXUL010001506.1 GCA_013336035.1 Chloroflexales bacterium | reverse complement strand
CGTGGCGGAGGAGCGGGTCGAGGCGGCGGCGCTGGAAGCGCTGCTCTGGGGGCCGCCGCGCACCCAGATGAGCTTTCACACGGCCCTGCCGACGCCCCAGGAGGTTCTGGCCTACCCCGGGCGTCAGCCGGGCTGGGGGGCGCGCGTCACCCTGCGTAGCCTGGCGATCCACGACGGCGTCGCCACCGCCGACTTCTCGCCGGAGCTGCTGGCCTACGGCGGGGGCTCGGCGCGGGTGCTCGCGATCCGTGAGCAGATCACCCGCACGCTGACGAGCTTCGCCGGGATCCACACGGTACACATCACGGTGGACGGTCGCACCGATGCGCTGGAGCCGTAGCAAAGGAGAACGACTATGGCCGTTCTCACGCAGGTGAGCAGGCTTTCTGGCCTGAGGTGTTTGCCGTCATGTCGGCGGGCGTGCTACCGTTGAGCGAGCGAAACCTGAAGCGTAGATTCCCGGAGGGAGGATCGCCATGAGCGACGATGTGCTCGCGCGGGCGGAGGCCTTTATCTGGTCCAATGCGCGCCTGCTGGAGCGACAGCTTTTTGCCTTCCACTTCCACGACGGCCCCCGCGAGGCTGTTCTAGGCGCCCTCCTGGCCTACCAGAACCCCGACGGCGGCTTCGGCAATGCGCTCGAGCCCGACATCCGCTGCCCTGACAGCCAGCCCGTGCCTACCCAGCACGCCCTCGAGGTCCTCGACGTTCTAGGCCCCGAGCCGGCGGTGCTCGCGGGCGTCTGCGACTACCTGCAGCGCATCACGACCAAGGAAGGCGGCGTGCCTTACCTGCTCCCGTCGGCGCTCGCCTACCCACGCGCGCCCTGGTGGCACGCGACGGATCCGCCCACGGCCGAGCTTAACCCAACCGGGGCGCTTGTCGGGCTTCTCCAGAAGCATGGCGTGCAACACCCCTGGGTCGAGCGGGCGGCATCCTACTGCTGGGCGCGGCTCGACGCGGGTCTGCCGACCGAGATGCACGAGGTGGGCACGGCGCTGCAGTTCCTCTATCACGCGCCCGAGCGCGAGCAGGCCGAGGCCGCGCTGGCGCATCTGGCCGCGCACATGCAGGAGGCGGGGCTGATCGCTCCCGTCGACGCGCCTGGGTACGTCCGCAAGCCCCTCGACTGGGCGCCAACCCCCGATCACCCCCTGCGGCGGTACATGCGCGCGGCCGATGTGGAAGCCCATCTGGACGCGCTCCTCGTCGCCCAGCAGGCCGATGGTGGCTGGGCGATCACCTTCCCGCCCACCAGCCCCGCCGCCGAGCAGGAGTGGCGCGGCCACCTCACCCTCGATACACTGCTGGTTCTGCGGGCCAATGGCCGGCTGGGGGACGCTCATACGCCTCAGGAGTAGCGCATCGTAGCCAGCAGCGGCGACTCGGGCGATGTGATGTAGGTGCCAGCCAATCGCACGCGCTGGGTTTCGCCATCGGCGTTGACCAGGGCCGGCGCCTGATCGACGTTCGGCTGTGCTATACTGTTCTCTATCCGTGAACAGGAGCGCGCGATGAGCACGGTAGGCGGCGGCCGGCTACTGATCAGCCACATCACCCTGCGCGGTCCAGAGCTCGCCCAGGCATATGGGCTGATCGTCGCGCGCCACGAGGTTAGCGGCGATGACATCGTGGCCGCCCTCTGCCCTGCCGCAGGCACCTCGCCCTTCGCGCTCGCCGATGCGCCGCTGCGCGAGGCTCTGAGCTTCCTCAGCCTCTCCGGCCTCGTCGAGGCCCGCGGGCGTCAGCGACGCTACAGTCCCACCCCTAGCCTCTCAGCTGAGCCATTCCCTCTGCTGCTGCTCCACCATCTTGCCGCCCACAGCGACCGGCGGCAGCAGAGATCGGA
>JAAXUL010001505.1 GCA_013336035.1 Chloroflexales bacterium | reverse complement strand
CGGCAAGCGCGAGCATGTGCTGGCCCACTACCGGGCCGGCTTCAAGCGACGCCTGGCCCGCAACAACGGGCTCAGCCCGGACCTCGACGACGCGGCCCTGGTGGCATCCATCGCCCAGACCCGCCCGAGCGATGCGCGCGCCGTGGCCGCTCTGCTCGACCGCATGGCCGGCCCACCCATCGACGACAGCGCCGTGCTCAGGCTCGTGAGCGAGGCCGACGCGCTGCTGGAGCGCTAGCTATGCGCCAGACCTTCGGGCCCATCCTGGATATCCTTGACGAGGGGCTGCGGCTCTACCGGCGCGGCTTTAGCCGCTTCGTGCTACTGGCGGCCATCGCGGCCGTGCCCATAGGCCTGGCGGCGGCGGCAGTCTTCGTGGCCTATGACTGGCTCGCGACGGGGGTCGGCCTGGCCGTAGCCCTGATCGCCTTCGTCGGCGGCACACCGCTGAGCCTGTATGTGATGGGCGCCCTAAGCCGCGCGGCCGCGATGGCGATGCTCAACCAGCAGGTGAGCCTGCGGCAGGCCCTCGCCATCGGCCCCCTGCGCATCCTGGGGATGGGCTGCTACGGAAGCCTCTTCCTGCTTGTGGCCAGCACGGCCGTGAGCCTGGTCAGCACGGCCTGCTTCTGCGTGGCCTATATGTTTATCGGCGCGGGGATGTTCGCCTTCACGGCGGGCTTCGCGCAGGCTGGCTCCCTGGGCGAGGCGGCGGCGGGCATAGCCCTGGGCCTCAGCGTGATCGCCCTCCTGGCGGTCTACGCGGCGAGCCTGGTGGTCAACGGGGCCGTCTACGGCAGCACCGTGTACGCCGTGCAGCCCTTTGTGCAGGATCAGCTGCGGCTCGGCGCGACGATGCGGCGCAGCCTCGACCTGATTGGCTACAGGATGGGCGAGAATCTGCTCGCCTTCCTCAGCGCAAGCCTGGTCTTCGGGGCGGCGGCCCTGGCGAGCACCCTGGCGATCGGGGTGCTGATGCCCCTGCCGGCGCTCTTCCTGCTTGGCGGCGAGTCGCCGGTGGCCAGGGCGATCACCGCCGCCGCATGGGTCGCGGGCGTCGCCGTGGCCGCGCCGCTGCTGCCGATATGGATGGCGCTCCTCTACCAGCGCCGCCGCGCCGCGCGGGATGGGGAAGATCTGGCGGAGCGGATCGGGGCTATGACCTCGGTGGCCCGTGACCCGTGACCCGGCCGAGATCACGGATCACGAATTGCGCGGCGGGCTCGGTTGCGTGATCGGGTAATCATTGATATGCTGAAGCAAATCCCCACAACTAGGAGCACATACAGCGTGGAGCAAACGACGGTCGTCAAGGTGGGCGGCAACGAGCTGGATGATCCGGCCTTTCTGGCGGGGCTGAGCGCGGCCGTGGCGGCCTTCCCGGGGCCGCTAGTGCTTGTGCACGGCGGCGGCAAAGAGATCACGGCGGCCCTCGACCGCGAGGGGCTGCCGGTACAGTTCGTCGAGGGGCTGCGCGTCACCTCGCCCGAGGCGATGGCCGTGATGCAGCGGGTGGTCTGCGGGACGATCAACAAGCGCGTGGTGGCGAGCCTGGTGGGCGCCGGGGCCCGCGCGCTCGGCCTGAGCGGGATCGACCTGGGGCTGCTGCGCTGCGCCCCCCACCGGCCCGGCGGCGCCGACCTGGGGCGCGTCGGCACGGTAACGACGGTCGACGCCGGTGCGATCAGGGCTATGCTGGCCCAGAGCTGGCTGCCCGTCTTCGCCCCGGTGGCCCTAGGCGCAGAGGATGGCCTCAGCTACAATGTCAACGCCGATATGGTCGCCCAGGCGATCGCCGCGGCCCTCGGCGGCGCCGAGCTGCTGTTCGTCACCAACGTGCCCGGGGTGA
>JAAXUL010001504.1 GCA_013336035.1 Chloroflexales bacterium | reverse complement strand
GTGCCGCCGGCCCGGCCCGCCGACGGCTACGGCCGCGATGAGGCGACCCAGGAGGCCGGGCGCTGCCTCCAGTGCGAGTGCATGGAGTGCGTGAAGGTCTGCCCGTACCTTGAGCACTACCAGCGCTACCCGCGCAAGGGCATCCGCGAGATCTACAATAATCTCTCGATCGTCCAGGGCGAGCGCAAGGCCAACCGCTTTATCAACAGCTGTAGCCTGTGCGGGCTCTGCGCCGAGGTCTGCCCCGAGGATCTGGCGATGGGCGCGGTGTGCAAGGAGGCCCGCCAGACCATGGTGCGGCAGGGGCGCATGCCGCCCTCGGCCCACGACTTCGCCCTGCGCGACATGGACTTCAGCAACAGCGCGCGGGCAACGCTGGCCCGCCACCAGCCCGGCGCGGCGGACAGCGCCTATGTCTTCTTCCCCGGCTGCCAGCTCAGCGCCTCGACGCCGGGGCACGTCGAGCAGGTGTACGCCGACCTGCGCCAGCGCCTGGGCGCGAGCGTCGGCCTGCTGCTGCGCTGCTGCGGCACCCCCGCCGACTGGGCCGGCCGCGCCGATCTGTTCACGGCGAGCCTGGGCGAGCTCGGCGCCCAGCTGCACGCCCTCGGCGACCCGCGGGTTATCCTGGCCTGCTCGAGCTGCTACCAGATCTTCAAGGCGAACCTGCCCAGCGTGCCGATCGTCTCGCTCTGGGAGCTGTACGACACCATCGGGCCGCCCGCGGGCGCGCGGCCCGGCGCGGCCACGCTGGCCGTCCACGACCCGTGCAGCACGCGCCACGAGACGGCCATCCAGGAGAGCGCCCGGTCGCTGATCGGGCGCCTGGGCTACACGATCGACGAGCTGCCGCTCAGCCGCGAGCGGACCACCTGCTGCAGCTATGGCGGCGTGCAGTGGCTGGCGAACCCCGAGGTGGCGCGCAAGGTGGTCGAGCGCCGCGTCGCCGAGAGCCCCCGCGACTATGTGACCTACTGCGCGATGTGCCGCGACTTCTTCGCGGCCCGCGGCAAGCGCACGCTACACCTGCTCGACCTGGTCTTCGGCGAGGAGGCGCTGGCGGGCGGGCGCGGCCCCGGCTACGCGCAGCGCCACGAGAACCGGGCGCGGCTGCGACGCGCGCTGCTCAGGGAGGTCTGGGGAGAGCAGATGGACGACCAGGCAAGCTTCGAGGCCGTCAGGCTGATCGTGTCGGACAGCGTCCGCGCGCGGCTCGAGGAGCGCCGCATCCTCGACGAGGATCTGCAGCGGGTGATCGAGCACGCCGAGCGCAGCGGCGCGAAGTTCTACAACCAGGCGACCGGCCGCTGGCTCGCCTCGCTCAAGCCGACGACGGTCACCTACTGGGTCGAGTATGCGCCGGAGGGCGATGGCTTTGTGGTGCATAACGCCTACAGCCACCGCATGGAGATAGTCGAGGACCACCGCGCATGAGCCAGGACGAGCGCGCGGCGTGGACGAACCACCCGAGCTGGGTCTGCGGTCGCTGCAACATCCCGCTCCAGGTGCGCCGGGTCAATGTGGCCTACCTGGGGAACGCCTTCCCCGTCGAGCTGCTGCGCTGCCCGCAGTGCGGGCTGACCTTCATCCCCGAAGAGCTGGCGACCGGCAAGATGGCCGAGGTCGAGCAGGCCCTGGAGGATAAATGACGACGGCGGCGCTCGATCTCCCCATCGACGCGGCGCCCCCCTGGGAGGCGCTGCCCGAGGATGGGCTGCGGCCGGGCGGGCTGGCCCTGACCCGGCGGGCCCTGGGGCTCTGCGACCCGCAGCCCGGCGCCAGACTCCTCGACATCGGCTGCGGGCCCGGCAGCAGCGTGACATATGCGGCCGAGGCGCTCGGGCTCACG
>JAAXUL010000105.1 GCA_013336035.1 Chloroflexales bacterium | reverse complement strand
CCCCGGCCGGCACGGGCGGGGTCGACCTCGCCCCACCGCTCGACGTGCCGCTGGCGGTGGTGCTGCCCGAGTGTGACGGCGACGTCTCATTCCTTGAGGGCCAGCACTATGTCGAGGCGGCCCGGCTTGACCCCGGCCGGCGCAGCCCGGCGGTGACCTACTTCCTTCCGGGCGGCAATCACAACTTCTTCAACGCGTCGGTTCCGACCGACGATAGCCAGAGCACCTTCAGTCGCTGCCTTCCCGCAACGCCGCGCCTATCCAGGGGGAGCCAGCAGGGCTTTCTGGCTGCACTCGCCCCGGCGCTCCTCGCCGCCTGGGAGTCCGACGACGTCGACGCCATCCCCGGCTTCGCGCTCGCCGGGCCTGTCCCCGACACGCTGTACGGTGCGCCGGCCCTGGTCGTACCGGTTCGCCCCGCGGAGCAGCGCCGCGCGATCCTGCCCGGTACGAGCAGCGACGAGCTGACCACGAGTCCGCTGGGCGGGACGGTGCAGGTCGACGGCGCCGAGCTCGACTTCTGCCCCTACGGGATGGCGGGCAACGGTAGCCCATGCCGCGAGGGTGTGGCGAACCCCGGCATGCCCGCGCAGCTGCATCTGGCCTGGGACGCGCCCGGCGCGGCGCTGCGGGTCACGATCCCACCGGGGTTCGCCGACGCCTCGGCGGCCAGAGCCCTGCAGCTCCGGCTCGCGGTCGACCCGCTCGAACGCCGCTCGCCCGCGGGCGAGGCGCAGCGCATCCGCGTCACCCTGCGCGACCGCGACGGCGGCGAATCCGCGCAGGTGGTCGAGGTGGCGTTTCCGACCGGCACGATCGTACGCGAGCGCTGGTTTGGCCACGTCTTCCCGGGTACGCTCCGGCTGCCCCTGACGTCGTTCTCCAGTATCGCCCCGTCGCGGCTGGCCGAGGTGGAGCTGCGGCCCGAGCGCCTATCCGGCGCCATCTTCCTCGCCGACCTGGAGCTGGTAGCGGACGGCGGAGCCATCGGCGGCCCGCAGCTGCCCTCGCCCTTCCGCAGCCTCAGCGGCGCGGCCGCTGTGCCCGGGCTGAGCGCCGCGCCTGAGGGCAGCTCGCTGATTGTGCGGCTGGCCTTCGCCAGCGCCAGCGGCGCGAGCCCTCGCTTCGTCACCATCCAGCCCAACCCGGTAGAGGGGGCGCCTCCTTTCCCATTCGAGCTCCGCTACCATCAGGCCGCGATCGACGACCGCCTGGACTACGTGCTGGACGCGGACCTGCAGCTGCCGGACGGGCAGTCGTTCAGCGTGCCGATGCCCGTGCCGGCGATCAGCGACGGTGCGCCTCAGGGGCCTATCGCCCTTGAACTGGCGCGGGTCGTGGTGGAGGAGCCCACGCCCGTCCCGACGGACGCGACCTTCCGGCTGACGGTGCGCGTGCCCGCGGGCGAGCCTTTGCCGCCGGGGGCGCTGGTCAGCGTCGCCCTCTCGCGCCTCGATGCCAGCGGTATGGGCGTCGACACGCTCTCCGTCGTCAGCGAGACGGTCGGCGATGAACCCATGGACAGCGTCCAGATCGCGCTGCCCTATGTCAGCGGCGCAATCGTGCCGGGGGCGACGTACGGCGTCAGCGTCGACGTGTTCGCGGCTGATGGCTTCCCGCGGCTTACGGGCTCCGAGGGCAACATCCCTGTCGATCTGGCGTCCGGCGAGGCGAGCGTGCAGCTCATGCCCGGCTCGCCGTAGGCCGAGCTGGAGCACCACGGCCCGGCGACCATGGGGGTGCAGGTTCACCAAAAAGGGGCAGGTGCCGAGGAGCCGAGCAGAGACCAGTGGTGGGTGACACTGGTAGGGGATGCTGGTCGCAGCGCATGATTCAGGAGGTGGTGGCGTGACCGATTCGTCAAAAGCGCAGCGGGTGGCCCGGCGGCTGGAGGGCCGCCTGGGCCTCAGCAGCAGGCGCTGGGAGCAGCTGATCGAGACCTTGGGCGCGCTGATCCTCTCCCTGGCGGCGCTGCTCACCTCGTGGAGCGGGTACCAGGCCGGTCGCTGGAACGGGGTGATGGCGACGAACTTCAGCCAGGCTGGGGCCTTGCGCGTCGAGTCGACGCGGGCCTCAGCCCTCGCGGGTCGGCAGACCCAGATCGACCTGCAGCTCTTCGGGAGCTGGCTCGATGCCTACGCGGCCGGAAACCAACAGCTCGCCGCTTTCTACCGCGAGCGGTTCCGCGACGAGTTCCAGCCGGCGTTCGAGGCCTGGCTCGCGAGCCAACCCCTCACCAACGCCGACGCCCTCCCCAGCCCGTTTGATCAGTCCGAATATCAACTCGCCGCAACCGCGAAGGCCCAGCAGCTCGAGACTGAGGCATCCGCCGCGTTCGAGCGGGGCACGCAGGCAAACCAGATCGGCGACGACTACGTCTTCAACGCCGTTCTCCTCGCCCTGGCGCTCTTCTTCGCGGGCATCGCCAACCGCTTCGCCTGGCTCGCCGTGAAAGGCGCCCTCCTGGGCATGGGTCTGCTCCTGCTGCTGATCGGGCTGTTCACCATCGCCCGCTTCCCAATCGGCTAGCACCGCTAACGTCGCTTGCCCGGCACCGTCACCAGGGCCGCTATCGCTGGCGAGCGTCTGTGACCGTATGGCACGCGGCGCCATTCTTCCTTTAGCTCCAACCAGGGCGCGGCACTCAACTCAGCCTGGATACTGTTTCTGGGCGCCCATCATGACACCTCGCCTCCTCGCAATCACGGCCGGAAACTCCGGACCTTTGAGGCTAACCGTCGCCGCGGTAAGCAGGCGGCTGTCCGGGCTGAAGGCGAGATCACGCATTCGCACCCAGAGGCAGTCGCTGCATCCATAGCATGGTAGCACGCGTACCCGCTGGCACGCGGATCACTATTGTCACGGCAGGGGAAGATCTGAACCGACCACGACTTTTCGTGCTCCAGCAGGCGCTGGCGCTCTATGACGCCTATAGCGCGCAGCTCGCGGTCTGCGATACGCGCATCGAGCAGTATCTGCGGGCGATGGAGTCGCGCGGCACCCCGAACGCGCCCCTGCCTGATCTCCCGCCCTCCAAACATGACAAGCGCGCCAATGAAGAAGGGCCCACAGCAGGCGATTGTGGCCACGGCCCACAAGATCGCGCGGATTGTCTACCAGCTGCCCAAGACTGGGGAAGCCTATGTCGAACAGAGTGCGGGCGAGTATGAGGAGCAGCGGCCCTGCCGGCGGCATGACCCGCCAACCGGAGGGGGTTTCTCGGTACTAGGCGCATTACAGCGCCGTTAGAACGACACTAAGCTTCTAAAAGGTGAAGGTAAAGAGTAGAGGGGCTGGGGATGCATCAGGTATACTATTGCTAGGCAGCCAGACATGCAAACCACCCTCATCCTGATCGAGGAGTGATCACAATGCAAGAGGCTCAGATCCCCTTGCTACGCGGCTATCACGACGCGATCTATCCGCGCGAGTACGCACTGACAAAGGAGCTCAGCGTGATCGGGCGTGAGCCTCCCTGCGAGGTCGTGGTCCGCGTGAGCACAGTCTCTCGCCGTCACGCCCAGCTTAGACGTGACGGCCCCCGCTGCTGGATCTGCGACGCGGGCAGCGCCAACGGGACGTTTGTCAACGGCGAGCGGATCGATGAGCCGCACCTGCTCGAAGATGGCGACGAAATCCGGCTTGGCCCGGAGGTGCACTTCCGCTTTGCTGATCCTAACCCCACCGAGAAGGCGCTCTCGTCGCTCTACTTTGACCAGAAGCGCCGCCTCTTCATGCGCGGCCAGCAGCCCCTGAAGCTGGCGCAGCGTGAGTTTCGCCTGCTCGACCACCTCTACCAGCGTCAGGGGCTCGTGTGCTCCTACGATAGCTGTATCCAGGCTATCTGGGGCGATGACCACCTCGGCGACGACAACCGCCGCCTTGGCCAGGCTGTGTACACCCTGCGCAAGCAGCTGCGCGAGGCGGGCCTGCAAGTGGACGATCTGATCAAGACCGTCAAGGGGGAGGGCTACCAGCTCATGCTCTAGCGTACTACGAGCGGGAGGTAGGCTGCTTTGATCGCTTGAACCGGATAGGGCGCGTAAAATGGCCGCGCGTCGACGCTTGTCGTGAAGGCGTCTGCTGACACTGCTCCCCTGCCCTCAGACGCGCGGACGGACGGCACGGCCCCCTCCAGCCGCCTGAGCAGCGCGGCCCACTGCGGGACATCCCGCGTAAAGGCGAGCTGGTTCGGATCGCTGTAGTACGCGAGCTGTGGCTCGGGCTGGGCCGGCTTGCTCGGGTCATTCGGGTCGGTGCGCGTAGGCCGGTAATCCTGCTCGCCAAGGGGCAGGTAAATAGAGAGGCCCGTGGCCCCGTCCAGGTTCCAGGGCTTCCCCTCGTACGCGCCGCTCTCAGCGCGGCTGGCGACAATGACGGGGGGCGGGCCGGCCTGGGCCGCCGCCACGACCGCTGCGGCGGCATCCTTGATCCGCTGGCTGATCGCCGGGTCTGTGGCATGTTGCAGCCGGCTCATAAAGTCGACAAGGTCCACATAGCCCTCGCTCGGCTCGAGGCTCAGGCTGTTGTCGTAGTCGAACTTCTGCGCGCCCTGGTAGCTTGTGATCAGCGCCTTGGCCAGCGGGTCATCCGAGCTGAGCTGGAGCGGCAGATCGGCGAGCAGGATGTCTGCCAGGGTATTAATGCGCGTGGCCAGGCTCTCGCGCACCCCGCCGCGCAGCCGGGTCAGGTCGACGGCGGCGATAGCATAGGGGTTCTTCCTCGGGTTCATCCGCGCGTTATAGCGCTCGACAATGCGCCGGGCCAGATCGAGCGGTTTCGTCTCGGCGCTCAGTGCGCCCGCGGCCAGGTAGTCTTCGTACGGCAGATCGGCGAACATCAGATTCTGGCCGGCGACGAAGTAGTCCGCCGCGTTGCGCACCTCGTAGGCGCTCTCGATCATCCCCATCAGGCAGGCGTCGAAGAAGAGCAGATCGAAGGTGCCCAGCCCGCTCAGGGCCGCCCCGGTGTTCAGGGTCGAGAGCGTGGCCCCGCCGCTGCTGAGGTCCAGACTCATCCCGCGCCAGCCTTCGGCCGGCTGAATTCCGCCCATGCCCCGGGGCTGGATTGGCGGTCTGGTGAAATCCGGCGCCCAGCCGCCGCCGTGATCAACAATTGAGAGGAAGGTGTATCGCGCGCCGGGATAGGTATTGCGCACCCAGTTCACGAAATTGCGCAGCGTGATCGGGGTGCCGGTGTTCAGCTCGTGCTGGCCCGGGCTGCCGGGGATGCCACCACTCCAGAGGGGTGAGGCTGCGGCCTGCTCCGTGACCTCCGTGAGCCCGGCTTGCTCGCGCACATAGACCGCCGAGTCGTTCGGCTGGTTGCCGTCATACAGCACCACCAGGCGCATAGCGGGATTGTATGGCATCAGGTTGAGCCGATCGCGCAGGTCGCGTATGGCCTCGGTCAGGCTAACCTGTCGCGAATTGGCCGGGCTGGCATCGTCCCCTGCAAGGTAGAGCAGCACCAGCCAGTCAGGGCGGGCATCGGGCGCATCGTCGTCGCTGATGGTGACGGTAGCCAACCCCGGGCTCCCAAGCACCGCATTGGTTGGCGTGCCCAGGGACACCTCGATAGTTTTTGCCTCAGGGCCAACAGCTGTATTATCGCTCAGGGCAATGGGGATGCTCTGCTCGATCACGCCGGGCGGAAAGGTGACGATCCCGCTGGCGAGGTTGAAATCGCGCCCGGGCTCGGCCGAGCCGCCGCTCACCTGGTACGGGACGCTTACGCTGGTCAGGGCGATGCGGCTCAGGCGAACCCCGAGCGCCACCTGCCCGTCGCTCTCGCTCGCGCTAAGATCGCCGGCGAAGGTCACCTGGGGCTGGGCGACATCAGTCAGATAGAGCTCGCTCACCGTCGCGAGGTCCTGGTCGGCCAGGTAGAACACTCCCGTCCCACCCGGGGTAAAGCTGAAGCGCTGCAAGGTGCCGCCCGAGCCCGGCGCCCCAGTAAGCCTGGCAGGCGTGGGCGCCGAGGGAGAGGCCAGGGGTGCGCTGTACAGGTCGAGGACTCCTGCGGTATCAAGATCCCCCTGGAAGACGACGTAGTCACTGTCGGGCGTCAGGCTGTACCCGGGCACGACGCTGCGGCCTAGCCCGGGGGGCGGCCCGCTCAGCCGAAGCGGCGCGCCGCCCGCCAGGGCCACGCTGTACAGCTCGAACGTGTCGAGGCTCGTCTGGTCAACCCTGTAGACGGCGCGCTGGCCGTCAGGGCTGATCTGAAAGTCAACCACATTGCGCCCGCCAAACAGGGGCGAGCTGAGGCGAACAGGGGCGCTGCCGCCGTTGATCGGCACTTTCCAGAGCTCCGTGCCGCTCGAGGTGTCAGTAAAGTCGGCCCGGAAGAGCACCCACAGCCCATCAGGCGAGATAGCGAAATCCTCCTTTGGCTCGTCAGGCTCGGCGGCGGGGGAAAGCAGGCCCACGTCGGCCTCGGAGCCGCCGGTCGGCGCGCTGTAGAGCCTCCTGCCCCCAAGGCCCTGATTGATCAGGATGACGACACGGGCGCCGTCGGGGCTCAGCTGAGTCCAGTACTGCGCGTTGCGCAGACTGCCCTGGTTGCTGGTCAGCTTTTTCGCAGCGGTGTTCGGGCCGGCGATTGGCACGCTATAGAGGTTGCTGTCATTATCGATCGGCATAATGACGTAGCGGCTGTCACCACTGAGCGCAAAATTGACCGCGCTGCTCGCCGCCGTGCCCGCCGGGTTGAGCTGGATCCTGGAGAGGTAGCTCTCGGCGAGCGGCACGCTGAAGACATCGCCGCCGACCTGGTAGACCAGCCAGCGGCTATCGAGGGAGATGCGGAAACCGAACACGTTCGCGCCGAGGGGGAGCGGGTGGCTCAGCCGGACCGCATCGCCGCCTTTGATCGGGGCGCGGAATACCTCCAGAATATCCGGGTCGTCCTGGGCCGCCCGGTAAACTACCTGGAGGCCACTGGGGCTGATCTGAAAATCACTGACCTTGCCTCTGGCCACCAGCAGACCGTTGAGGCGCTGGGGCGTGCCGCCGGCGATCAGGACGCTGTACAGCTCTACGGCGGCCGCGCCCGCAGCCTGGGCTCTGTAGACCACGCGCTGGCTGTCGGGGTTGATCTGGAAATCGCTCTCTACGCTCGTGCCGGGGGCGAGGCTCTGGTTGAGCCTGTGGGGTGTGCCGCCGCTCAGAGCCACGGCAAAAAGCTCATAGCTGTTGTCGGTCTCCTGGTCAGCCCGATAAACCACCCAGCGCCCATCGGGGCTAACCAGGTAGTCGGTAACGCTCCGGCCGATGCTCAGGGGCGCGCTGACTTTGCGCGTGGCCACGGCGGCTATGGCCTGGGGGAGGGGGGCTATCGCCCCGCAGAACATGGCGACGATCAGCAGCCAGCAGAGGGCGTGTCTCAGGCCCATAGGGTGATCTCCTCGCTATCACGCGACTCGAGAGTAGAGCTGCCTGGCTATCATCGGGCATGATCGCCAAAGCCACCAGGCTCGTGCGATCACAGAGAGATCACGAGGCTGTGAGGTTCCCTCGCGCGCGACACCCGACCTACGCCTGTCTGGCGATCAGGGCTTCCATCGCCGCAGCGACAGCGGGGATGTGCTGTGCGCGGGCCAGATCAAGCGCCTCCTCAGCATACGCAAGGGCGCGAGCTCGCCTGCCGCGAGCCTCCTCCAGGCGTGCCTGGGCCGACCGGATCAGCGCCAGATCATATGGGTCGCGCACATGATCCTCGACGGCCGCCGCCTCGTCCAGGTAGGCCAGGGCCTGATCGAGCTGCCCTCGGGCCAGCTCGGCCTCGCCGAGCACCCGTAAGGCGCAAGCGATCAGGGCGAGGCTTTCGCCCTCGCGGGCGTGGGCCAGGGCCTGACGGCCATAGGCGAGGGCCATCGCTGCTTCGCCGCGCGCCAGGGCCACATCGCCGCACAGGCAGTAGCTGTGGGCCGCGCCAACAGGGTCGCCAAGCTGCGTGAAGGTCCGCCTGGCTCGGACGGAGGTCTCGAGGGCCTGATCGAGCTCGTGCAACTCCAGGTACGCCTGCGCTATGCAGACCAGCGTGGACCCTTGCCAGGCCAGGAAGCCGTACTGCTCGCTCCGGCGAAGGGCCTCGTGCAGCCATACCAGGGCGACCCTGGGGTCACCCTCGGCAAGGTGAAGCCGGCCAAGATTGAGCAGGGACACAGCCTGCCCGCCGGCATCGCCAAGCCGTTCTTTAATCGGCAAGCTTGCCGCGTGATAGGCGCGGGCAGCTTCGATCCGGCCCGCATCCTGACAGTAGGAGCCGAGGTTGTTGAGAATTGCTGCGAGGAGCGCAGGGTCGGCGAATGAGCGCGCTGCCGGCAGCAGGGCTTCGAGCTCACCGATCGCCTGGACGTAGAGCCCCTGGTCGCCATGGATCGTCGCCAGGCGATGGCGCAGGGCGAGCTCCAGGTCACGTGCGGCGAGATCGGGTGGAAGGGTCTCAAGGCCCATTGTGCAGGCCGCTACGGCCGCCTCATACATCCGCAGCCGAAAGAGCAGCTCGCTTCGGATCAGGGCAAGCCTGGCAATGGCCGGCGAGGGGCCCGTGACCGGCCCGAGGGCTGCGAGCCCTCGTTCGCACCATTCCTCCGCTGCGCTGTAGTTTCCCAGGTAGGCGTAGAGCCTGGCCAGGGTCGTGCAGCGATAGGCGCACGTGACCCCTTGCTCAGCGCCGATCATGCTCATCGCCTTGAGCAGCAGCATTTCCGCCCGCCGACCGTCGCCCAGGCGCAAGGCGACGTCGCCCCGAAGCCAGTACAGCGAGGCCCGTTGCTCGGGGGCAAGTTTGTCGGTCTGGAGCTGCGCGAGGACTAGCTGGGCCTGGGCTGTGCCCAGATTCTCATAGGGTATGCCGCGGATGAGCCCATGCTCAACCCGGGCAGCGATACGCGCTGCCCGCACATGGTCGCCGGCACGCTGAAGATGTTGGACGACACGAGGCAGGTCAGGCTCGTCGAACTCGTAGTAGCTCGCCGCGCGCCGGTGCAGGGTGCGACGCCTCTGCCGGTCGAGGGCTTTGTAGAGGGTGGGGTGCAGGGTGGCTACAACGGTGTACGAGGGGCCCCACGGGCCAGGATCGGCGCTCAGCAGGCCGCGCGCTTCAAGCTCGGCAAGGGCCACGCGCAGATCAGTTCGCTGAAGAAGCGACTCGATCGCGCCGCAGGTCCCACCGGCCTCCAGAAGCACGGCCACAGCCTGAAGCAACTCGAGCTCCCTGGCGCTCAGCCCGCCCACGATCAGCGACACCAGAGCCTGGGCTGCTCCACCAGATCGATCAGGCCATAGTACCTCAGTGGGGCGATCACCACCCTGACGACCCAGATACGAGCCGAGCAGGTGCAGCAGCTGCGGGTTGCCCCCGGCGCGACGCGCCAGCCGCGCCCGATCGTCACCCGGCGGCGCGCCAGGGTAGCCGCCGAGCAAGCTTGCGCCGGAAGCGGGATCCAGGCCCCCGAGCGCCAATATCGGCCAGGAGCCGGCAACGAGCGGCGGCTCGAGGGCCGTAAGCATAATCAGCGCCTCGCCGGCACGGGCCAGATCGCGCAGGCCCTCGATCAGCCGCAAGAGCTCGCGGCTCTGCTCGGCCCACCCAAGGTTATCGAGGCAGATCACGCAGCGCAGCCCGCGAAGGTCGCCCAGAGCTTCGTCCACCACATCCGCCTCGAGCGAAGCAAGGTCGCCGCCCGCGCGGGCCGTCTCGGCGATCGAGCTGAGGGTCTGGAGCTTACGCCAGGCGGTAGGGCGCCCATGGTGGGCAAGGAAGCCTGCTAGATCGTGGACGGTGGCGACCGCCGAGGCCCGGGCAGTATGTCAGAAGACGGGGCGATCGCCCGCAAGCTCAGCGATCAGCCGGGAGGCCAGGCTTGTCTTACCGATCCCGTGGGGGCCAGCCAGCGCGATACAGTGCTCCTGGGAGATGAGATCGCGTGCGAGGGCGAGCTCGGAGGTGTAACCGATCATCGCTCGGGCCACGGGTGCGGTGCGGGCTGGTGGCGGGGCGATAGCCTCACCAAGGAGCGCCTCGATCCTGGAGAGCAGCATCCTGGCATCTGGACGAGCGGCGACATTGTCGGCGAGCCCCCACTGAATCAGCGCCTTGAGGCCCGGGCTCAGATCGGGGCGGCGTTTGAACAGCTTCTCTATGGTCGCGTCGGCCGTCAGCGACGGGCTGGCCCGTAGGAGCAGCGCGCAAAGGGTGGCCGTCAGGGCATAGACGTCTGAGCGCGGCTCCATGACGCCCTGGAACTGCTCGGGTGGAGTGTAGCCCCGTGTGCCGCCTATCGCCTGGGGCTCTTTCGGCTCAAGCCCCCATGCCAGGCCGAGGGTTCTCGCCAGGCCAAAATCGATCAGCCAGAGGTGGCCATAGCGATCGATCAGGATATTCTCCAGCTTGATGTCGCCGTGGAGAACGGGACCTTGTGGCCGGGTGTGCATATAGACAAGCGCGGAACAAACCTGCTGCATGTAGCGCAGCGCCTGGGCTTCAGAGATAAATTCCAGGCGCTGATCAGCAAAGTTGCGCAGATTGTAGCCCTCAATATATTGAACAACCAGGCAGTACGAATCATCAAGATACTCGTAGATAAGTGGTATGTGCCGATGACCAGGAATATTAAGCGTGGCAAGAGCTACAGCCTCGCTGTTAAATGTCCTCAGCACATGAGGGGCGGCATACATCTTAGGACGAGGGCGCTTGACAACACACAAACGATTATTAAGAACGTCGTGTGCAAGATATGTCTCGCCAAAAGCGCCCCGCCCCAGCCGACGAGTAAGGTTGTATTGCCTATCCTTACCGATCCACGCCCCCTGGTCAACCTGCACACCGGAGGGGGCAACCGCTCCGGCAGATCCGAGCTCAGACAGACGAGCACCGCACTGGCCACAAAACAGGGCTGACCCATTATTAAGATGGCCACATGTCAGGCAAAATTGCTCGTGCATCATGGCAGTGAGTGACGTAGCGGCCCGACAACCCGGTTGTGAGGGAGAGTTTTTTCGGGGAGGGCAGGCCCTCCCCGCACCCCGCCCGGCCGCACCCAGCGAAATCACGGTGTCAGGCCAGTAGCCGCATGAGAGTCTGTGGACCGATTCTATCCCCCCCGCAGAGCGGCGTCAACCGCTGCGATCACAGAACTGTGATTGGGACGTGAAACAGGCACCCTTACGCCGCCCAGGCGGCGGGCCTATGCTGGGGTCATCAACAGCTCGAGAAAGGAGTATATAAGGATGTCCCCCCGCACACCGCCGCTCCGCATCGCCCTGATCGCCATCTTCGCCCTGCTGGGCCTCAGCCTCGCCTTCGGCTCCCCGGCAGGGCCGGCGCCCGCCGCGCCCGGCACGCTCCGCCTGCAGGCGCCGGCCCTGTTCGCCGTGGCCCAGGCGCAGGAGGGTGACACCGCCAGCGAGGCAAGCATCGCCGCCGCTGGCACCACGGTCGCTAACGAGGCCGGCATCGCCGCCTACTTCCAGGCCCCCGGGGCGATCAGCCTCGACTCGATCCGCGCCCGCCTCCGCACCGTCGAGGCAGACACCTCCGCTTACATCCTCGGCACCCTCGCCGTGCCGGAGTACGGCGATAACGACGACGTCAAGGCCTTTGCCAGCTCCGACGGCTGGGTGCTGGTCTACTATCTTAAGAGCGAGCCCGCCAGCAAGATCTTCGACTACAAGGCCTACGACGGTGGCAGCAACGTGCCCACCAAGTTCGACCGGGCGCTGACCCTGCTTGCGGGCGCGATCGGCACCAGCCTGCCGCCGGTGCGCTACTACCACTTCAACTTCCCAAACGCCACCAACATGCTGATGGTGACCGAGCGGACGCCCACGGGCGAGGACTCGTTCCAGGTAACGCTCCCGGGCAGCTTCACCTACGCCGAGCGCAGCTGGTCCCTCGGCGACACAGGCTCGGAATCGACCCTCTGGCTGAACGGCGCGCGACTTGGCGCCGCGGGCAACCTCCAGCAGGCGAGCGGCGTCATCGCGGAGGGCAGCATGCTCCCTGACCAGCAGCACACGCTCAAGGTTGTCGCCAGCCCGGTGGCGTACGGCTCGATTGGATCGGCTGCCCTCACGCTTATCTATCGGGTGCCGTAATGAGACGCACACCACTCACTCTGCTGATCAGCACGCTCCTGGCGATGCTGATCGCCCTCGGGGCGGCCGCCGACCCGATGATGGCCCAGCTTAGTATCGGCGTCGTCGGCGCCGACGGTGTGCGCGCCGAGGTGTCAAGCCCCGCAGCGGGCCTCAGCGCGGCTGTCGAGACCGCCGCGCCCCGGGTCACGGCGTCGTACGCGAAGAGCTTGCGGCGCGCTGACCTCTCACGCCTGGCGGCCCTGAGCGCCGCTGCGGGCGCCACCGCGCCACATGTGAGCGCTACCTACGCCAAATCCCTCCGCTCCCAGGCCCTGAGTTTCCCGAAGGCCCTGCTCAACGACACCACGCCGCCCCGCGCGTCCGCGCCGCCCCGGGTTGAGGTGCGCCAGGGCCAGGTCGTGATCGTCGTCGAGGCCGATAAGTTCGTCGTGGTCAGAGTCAGGTTTGGAAGCACGCCGGGCGCGTACCCGCGCGAGGTGCAGGTCACGCTGTACGGGCGCCAGGTCAAGCTTGTGCTCGGCCAGCTGGCGGGGAGCGGCCCACTGACGGCGCAGGCCGACCTTACGCCGGGCACATATTACTACCGCTACAGTCTCACCGACCTGAGCGGCAATAGCGCCGAGAGCCCCGAGCAGCAGTTCACGCTCACCGTCGGCAGCAAAGTTTTCCTGCCATCGATCCGCCGGTAGAGTCGCTCTATAGAAACTGCCCGGCCTGCCGCTCCTGCAGTGCGGAAAGACGACGGTTAGTCTCTTCTGCAATTGCCAGGGGCCGCAGGCCGGGTCTGTACCCGGACAGTGCTCCTCCGCGTGCTATCCTGAGCGCGTGCCAGGGGGTGGCGGGCGCCCGGAGCCGCCTGCGCCCATGATACCCGAGGACGGACGCGGCGGCGACGGCGACCGGGGCGAGGTGGTGACGGGAGCAACACGCCGCGCTCCGCTGTGCCCTATCATGGACCTGGGATGTCTCGCTGCGGGAGGAGAGAACCGCGATGTTCGACGCGCAGATCGTGACCTTTCTCGTTGCCATCACGCTCCTGACCATCGTCCCCGGGTCTGACACCATGCTGGTCATCCGGAGCGTGCTCACCCGCGGGCAGCTGGCGGGGTTCCTGACCACCCTGGGCATCTGTTGCGGGCTCTTTGTCCATGCGACCCTATCCGCCCTGGGGCTCTCGGTGATCGTCGTCCGCTCCGCCATCGCATACGAGGTGCTCAAAGGCCTCGGCGCCTGCTACCTGATCGGCCTCGGCCTCTGGACGATCGTCCAGGCGCTGCGGCAACCACCGTACCACGCCGTGAGCGCGGAGCAGCTCCCGAGGGTACCGCGGATACGGCAGCGCTGGTG
>JAAXUL010000707.1 GCA_013336035.1 Chloroflexales bacterium | reverse complement strand
GGCGAGGAGGCGATGATTGAGCACCGCGCTCTGGGCACGTGACGATGAGGTCACCGGGCGACCCAACATCATTCGCCGCATTGTGCAAAGGGAAGCATCGCAGCCCACCGCCCTGCTGGCGGGCAAGAGCCTGCGACGCCAGCAGGCGTTTAGCAACCTGGCTGGCGTCGCGGAGGGCCTGGCCGGCCTCGCCGCCATCGCCGCCACCGAGGGGGCCTGACGCGCGCCGCGCGCCTCTTTGGCGCCATGGAGGCGATGCGAGTAGCCCATCCAGCTCCGGTCTGGCCGGCGGAACGCTTCCAGGTCGAGTGCCGGATCGGCGTGCTCCGGGCGCGGCTGCCTGCGGCGCTGCTGGACGCGCACTGGCGTGAGGGCGCCGCCCTCGCGCTAGAGCAGGCCACTGCCGAAGCGCTGGCGCCGAGCGGCGCGCAGCCACTCCTCGCGCCCGGGCGAGCAGCCAGCGGGCTTACGCCGCGCGAGGAAGAAGTGGCGCGGCTGGTCGCACAAGGATGCACCAACCGGGTGATCGCTGAGCGCTGGTGATCAGCGAGCGAACTGCGGAGCAGCACGTCGCCAACATCCTCGCCAAGGCGGCACCCATACCGGCGTGCTGCACGGGCCAATGGGCCACGTGGAGCCCACGGGCTAGCCAGTGAGCTTCGCTGGGGCGCGTGGCCCACGGCCAGGCGAGGGGCGACTCCTGGGTGATCGTGGACTTCCTGGGGCTACTGCGCCCGGGTGAATGGTCTGTGCCACCCTGCATCAGTACTCGTGGCTCTCCACCGCCTCGACGATTCGCGCCTGTGGGCTCCCGCTCAGCGCGGGTGCGGCTGCGGGTGATCTCCACACCTCCTGCATCGCAGCGAGGAAGCCCTCCGCCGCGCCAACGCTCTCGAAGTCAAGGTCGATCATCACGTAGTTGGGGTCGTCGGTCGGTCGGAGGATCCGATAGCGACGTACGCCCGACCGCTCACGGCCGACGGGGTCCCGATCAAACGCCGCCTTCCACAGCTTGAAGTCACGAATCGGGTGCTCGATATGCACGGTCACCATGCTGGCTCCTTCCTGGCTGCTCGAAGACACAGCTCCCAGGGCAGGCCCTGGGAGCCACGCCCACCCACAGTAGCTGATAGCTGATCCCTTTGGTGGGTTTGAGTATAGCCGCCCACGGGGCGGGCGCATCGCGGGAAGTACCTATCTTACTGGGACGGTGGTACGTAGATTCGGGGGAGGATGCGTCGCGGCGCTGTCGCGGCCGAGCTACTCGCTCGCCATGCCGCGCTCTACCACCCAGACCGCAATCTGCGTCCGCGAGGTGCAGCCGAGCTTCCCGAGGATGTTGCTCACATGCACTTCGACGGTTCGCTCGCTGACGGTCAAGCGCGCAGCGATCTCTCGACTCGTCTTGCCCTGCGCCACCAGCCGAGCCACCTCACGCTCACGTCTGGTCAGCCCGCCGAAAGCACGTTTGGCGGCTTCGCGCGGGCGAAGCTGGGGCTCGGTGGGCAGGGATGCAAGTGCAGCCTGTTCAAACTGACACCTCAGATCCACATCGTCGACCGTCGCGCGGAGCTCGGCAATCAGCTGCCGTGCCGCTGCGAACTCCTGTGAGGCTTCGCCAGCAAAACCAAGGAGCTGGTAGGCCTGGCCAAGCGAGCGATGGATCGTCCAGAGCATGGGCCGCGCATGGCGCTCTTGCGCTCCCCGACGCGCCTCCTCTAGCACGGGTACGGCGCTCTCCAGTCGACCGAGCCCCATCAGGGCATCACCCTTCAGCTTCAGCAGATGCGGGATCGGCTGGACAGGTTGGCCGGAGCGTGTGCCAGGTACGGAGGCGAGCAGGCGCGTTGCCAGCTCGAGCGCCTCGTCCGCCTTGCCCTGAGCCAGCGTCAGCTCGCCCCAGGCCAGGGCGACAGTCCGCACCGCGATCGCTCGCGGGTGCTGCTCGGTAGGCAGGAGCGGGCGAAGCAGCGTCTCTGCGGCTCGAAGATCACCGCCTAGGATATGGGACCGCCCAAGGGACGCCGTCAGGGTAGCCACCCAGAACTGCGAGCCAAGGCGCTGGGCGAGGGACACCCCCTCCGCCAATGGCTGGATTGCGGACCCAGGCGCGAGCAGCTGCAGGTAGCTGTGCCCCACAGCGTAGGTAGTGGCGATGATCCACTGGCGGTGGTCAATCGCGACGGCGATGCGCCGGGCCTCGCGCGCGTGGGCCAGGGCGGGCCCGAGCTCCCCGAAGGCGAGCAGGGTGTGCGCCAGGGCATTCTCGGCAAAGGCCTGGTCGGCCAGCGCATCGATCTGACGAGCCAGGCGCACGGCCTCTGCGGCGTCCTCGACACACGCATCTCGCGCTCGTAACGGGCACGTGGTGGTCTCACAAGCTCCCGGCATGGACTGGAGGGCGCGCATCGCAAGGCTCACGATCAGCCGCGGTGTGTCGTCGAGGGTGCGGAACCAGCCAATCGCATGATCGAACTGCTCGACGGCGCGCACGCGATCGCCCAGCATGCCATAGGTGGTGCCGAGCAGGTCGCGCGTCTCTGCTATCCCGAACGGGTGGTCCTGCTCCTCAAAGATTCTCAGCGCCCGGTCGTGGGCCTGCAGCCCCTCCTCAGCGCGTCCGACGTTCACGAGCCAGTTCCCCAGGCGATTGAGGCTGTGCGCCTGGAACGACGGGTCTCTGAGGCGCATGGCCTGGTCGCTTGCACGGCGAAACCACTCCCCCGCTTGCGCATAGTCGCGCTCAGCCCAGAGCTGGCCAAGGGCGAGCATCTGCCGCCAGGCGGTCACCTCGTCAGCGGCCGTCTGGGCAATGGCGAGGCCGTGCTCGTAGTCGCCGCGGGCCCGATCGAACTCGCCAAGGGCGGCGTAGGCCTGCCCCCGCGCGAGGTAGACGGTGGCTGGTGGCGGGCCGTGCCGGTGAGCGGCTGCCTCCAGCGCGTGGGTCAGATGCTCGATCGCGGCGCCCGGCGCATAACGTGCCAGGGCGCCTGCCCCAGCCCACTGCGCATAGTCCAGCGCTCGTCCCCACAGGCCGCCCGCGAAATAGTGGCGCGCCAGGTCGGCCAGATGTCGCTCGGCTCCAGGCTGGGAGCCGGCGAGCGCTTCGAGGGCCTCCGCAATCCGCCGATGCCACGTCCGGCGCTCCCGTGCCAGGAATGTGCGCATGATCGCCTGCTGGGTCAGCACATGGCGAAAGGCGAACCGATCGGCAGACTCCTCCACCACCAGCTGGGCCGCTACCAGCTCCTTTAGCAGCGCAAGCAGGTGGTCCTCATCGCAGCGGAGTACCCGCTGCAGGAGCGGGAAGTCGAAGCGCCGGCCGGCGATGGCCGCCACGCTCAGGACCTGTCGTGCCGCCGCACTCAGCTGCGCCGCCCGCTGGAGCGCCAGATCCTGCACACTCCGTGGCACGAACGACGGCTCATGCAGATCGGCCGGATCGGGCGGGCGCCGCCATGTCCCGTCCACATACGCGAGCTCCCCGGTCGCAGCCAGCGCCGTGACGAGCTCCTCGACGAAATAGGGAACTCCCTCGGCCCGAGCGTTGACGGCCTGCACGAGCGCCGGGGGCGGTGGACCTGGCGCCTGGAAGATCGCCTGGAGCATCGAGGCAATGTGGTTCTGCGAGAGCCGGCACAGGGGCAACTCCAGGGCGAGGCGCTCGCGCTCAAGCTGGGCCAGCCATGGGGGGAGCTGCGGCGGAGACTCGTCATTTCGACACGTGAACACGAGGCAGAGCCGCAGTTGTGAAACGCGGCGGGTCAGATGCAGGAGCATGTCAAGGCTGCACTCGTCACACCAGTGCAGATCCTCTATGATCAACAGGACTGGCCGAACGGCGGCCTGGCGGGCGACGAACTGGGTCAGCACGGCCAGAAGACGCCGCCTGTGGTGCTCGGGGGCGAGCGTCAAGGAAGCTGGGGGAGGGTCAGGATACGGGAGCAGGACGGTAAGCTCTGGGAGGAGCCGCATCAGCTCATCCACAAGCGGGTCCTCATGGGCGACGATCGGGCCCGAAGCGTGATCCGAGAAGAAGGTGCCGAGGAGGTCGAGCAGCGGAGCGTAGGGAAAAGAGGCGTCAGCCGGGAAGCAGTGGCCCTCGAGGATCTGGAAGCCGTGGTCACGAGCGAGCCCCTTTGCCACCGCAGCGAGGGATGATTTTCCGATGCCCGGCTCACCGCGGATCAGCACGGCCTGCCCGCGCCCGCCTCGCGCACCATCGATCAGTGCCCCCAGGGCCACCTGCTCGTGGTGACGGCCAACGAGGATGGGACAGGTGAGCGGTTTATCGAAGCGGACACCCATAAGCGCCACGGTTGTGAGGGTTCGCTGATAGGAGCCGAGCTACCTGTCAACGAACGCGTGGCTCATCGGCTGAGCAACCGGACAATATGTAGTACTGGAGCGCCAGCCCTTCATCTGCTGCCGCGATGCTCGCTGACCGCCAGATCAGTCAGGCTCATGCTCGCCTGCTGAAAGGGACGCTCCATCGTATTGTAGCGCACAAAGCCGGAGGTTGGGGCGCTTTCCCACCGAGACCGCCGCCGACGGCTCCTTTGTCCGCCAGGCCTACACCATCCGCGACCGGATCAGGGCCTCGTCCTCGACCGGCGCGACGAGCTGAACATCTTCTACCGGGTCGCGCGACCCGAGCTCTTCGCCGTGCTCGACGCCGCGCGCGGGCTCGGCAGCGGAGCAGCTGCCAGCCCGAGCCCGCTCCGGCCCGCCGACTGCCCCTGTCCGAACTGTCACCCCACCACGCGCTGACGGC
>JAAXUL010000104.1 GCA_013336035.1 Chloroflexales bacterium | reverse complement strand
TGATCTTTGAGCGCTTCTACCGCATCGACCGCTCGCGCGCGCGCGCGAGCGGCGGCAGCGGGATCGGGCTGACCATCGCGCGCCACCTGGCCTGGGCGATGGGCGGCACCCTCACCGCCGCCAGCGCCGGCCCGGGCCGGGGCAGCACCTTCACGCTCACCCTGCCGCGGACCGGCTTGCCGTGACGGGCTGATAGGGGAACCTCACCGATGCTGCCCCCACGTCGTGTGGCCCGTCGTGCCCGCGGTCAAGCCGAGGCGGGCGAGAAGCCGGGCCTCGACATCGGCGGGCAGCTCCGGCGGCGTCAGGTCCAGGGTGCGGACGATCTGCACCGTCTTGCCGAGGGTGTCGAGTACGACCTGGCAGTCGGGGCAATCCGCCAGGTGGGCGTCCAGCTCAGCGCAGAGATCGGGCGGCAGCTCGCCGTCGAGATAGTCGTTCAGCTGGGCCATCAGGGCACAACAGCGCTCCAGACTATGGCTATGGTGATGGTCACTCATCATCGGCCTCCGTTGGCGACGCCAGGTAGCCGCTCAGAATCTCACGCAGCTTGAGCCGCGCCCGGTGCAAGCGCACCTTGACCGCCCCAGCGGTCAAGCCCAGGCGCTCGGCCGTCTCCTCGGTGCTGAGCTGCTCGATGTCGCGCAGGAGCACGACGACGCGCAGCGGCTCGGGCAGCGCGGCGATGGCCTGCTCGAGCGCGGCCTGCAGCTCGCCGTTCAGCGCGGCGCGGAGCGGGTCGGGCGCCCAGGCCTGGCGCTGCTGGGGCAGCTCGTCCGGCTGCAGCGTCTCGGCCACCTCGTCGAGGGCCACCTGGGGCTTACGCTTGCGCAGCAGCATCAGCCCCTCGTTGGTGGCGATGCGGTAGATCCATGTGCCCAGGCTGCTTACCCCATCGAAGCTCGCCAGCGCCTCGCAGGCCTTGATGAAGGTCGTCTGGAGCACGCCCTCGGCCTCGTCGTGGTCGCCGGTGAGACGCAGGGCGCGGGCGTAGACCAGCGGGGCATAGCGCTTGACCAGACAGGTACAGGCGTCGGGGTCGTGGCGGCGCAGGCCGCTCAACAGCGCGGCCTCGTCGTCGTAGATGGTCAGGTCAATCGTAGGTCCTGGCATGGGTGTGACCTCCGTCGGCAGCGTTGGGCCCGAGTATAGCACGCCGCCGGCGGAAACCAGGGGGCCCTGTGTCGTCAGGCCGCCTCGGCGACCAGGGCCTCACGGAGCTTCGCCACAAGCATGCCCTCCGGGGCGGCGCCCTCGACGTGGATCAGCTCGTCGATCACGGTCTTGGGCACACCCATCACGGCGAAGCGCTCGCCGAGCGCGGGGAACTCGCTCACCTCGACGCCCTCGGCGGTGACCTGGGGCGAGGCCAGGGCCAGCTGGTAGGCCAGCACCACCGCGCGCGGGCAGTAGGGGCACGTCGGCGTCACGAAGACCTGCAGGCGCATCGGGGCCGTCAGCTCATCGAGGAAGGCGGTCGTGGCGGGCGAGAGGGCGCGCTCGGCCGCGCCGCCGACCAGGCGGATGGCCTCGACCAGCGAGGCGAACTCGTAGCCGCTGGGCAGCCCGGCGAAGCGCATGCCGGTGTCGGAGCGCTCCTCGCTGGCGAGGAAGACGACGGTCGGGGCCTTGTCCACGCCGTAGCTAGCCGCTCGCTCGGCGCCCGCGACGAGATCCACCTCCTCGAGAGAGACTTGCTCGTGCAGCTCGGCCACCTCGGCGAGGAGCTCGCGGGCCACCTCGCTGTACTCGCCGCTCTCAGTAGAGGTAAAGAGCAGCATGTGCGCCGGCTGCGTGATCGCGGTGAAGGCCTCGCGCACCGCCTCGCGGTCCTTGTCCTGCATCAGTCCCATCGTGGTCGCCTTTCTGTGCCTGGGCTCCGTCGCTGCCCATCCGATGCGCCGGGACGGCTCGGCGTTACAAGGGGAGGCGCGTGGTAGGATAGCGCCAGCATTCCCAACCACCAGAAAGGCCCACCGATGTCCGAGCCACAGCCCAGCCGCTTTGCACAGCTCCAGCGGCGCTACCAGGAGCGCAACCTGCCGTGGGACCTGCCGCTGCCGCCGCCCGAGATCCTCACCCTGGCCGAGGAGTTACCGCCAGGCCGCGCCCTGGACCTGGGGTGCGGCGTCGGGCGTACCGCGATCCACCTGGCCGCCGCAGGCTGGACGGTGGATGGGGTGGACTTCGTGCCCGAGGCCATCCAAATGGCCGAGGAGCGCGTGGCCCTGGCCGGGGTCGGCGAGCGGGTGCGCCTCTTCCACGCGTCGGTGAGCGAGATGCCGTTCCTGGAGGGGCCGTACGACCTGGCGGTGGACATCGGCTGCATGCACGCGCTGGAGGGCGAGGAGCTGCGGGCCTACGCGCGCGAGGTAGCCCGGCTGGTGGGTCATGGGGGGCGCTACGTGCTCTTCGCCCACCTGCGCGAGCGCGCCGAGGACGAAGTCCCAGTGAGCATCCCGCGCCCCATCCTGCTCGGCCTGTTCAGCGAAACCTTCCAGATCGAGCAGCTGGTCGAGGGCAGCACCGAGGTCGCCGATAACCGCTGGGCCTCGGCGTGGATCTACCTGCGCCGGCTGGGCTGAGCAAGTAACCAGAAGTATCTGGGCTGCATCCTAAGGGTAGGCGCCGGAGGTGCCGGCGCCACAGCGCACCGAGGCCCGTATGCAGCAGCTTGATCAGCAGGCGCCCCAGCGGCAGCCAGCCCGCCCGCAGCGGGGCCGCGCCGTCGCCGGCCCCCGGACCGCCGCATCACTCCTCCGCCGCCCCTGGCTCATCGGCGCCCTGGGGCTGCTCGTCGTCGTCGCTTTGGCTGCGGGCATCACCCGGGGGCAGCCAGCTGTGAGTGCCACAGCCGCGCCCGAGGTCGATCACCCCGCCCCCGCCTTCACCCTGAGCACGCCTGATGGCGCAGCCGTGAGTCTCGCCGACCTGCGCGGCCAGGTGGTGCTGGTCAACTTCTGGGCGACCTGGTGCCCGCCCTGCCGCGCCGAGATGCCGGCCATCCAGTCCGCCTACGAGCGCTACCACGACAAAGGCTTCACCGTGCTCGCCGTAACCGCCGACGAGGACCTGCCGGCCGTACGCGCCTTCTTCCGCCAGCGCGGCCTCGCCTTCCCCGCCCTCCTCGACCCCCAGGGGGTCGTGCACGCCGCCTACCGCGCCAACACGCTGCCCTCCAGCTTCTTCGTCGACCGTGAGGGCGTCATCAGGGCCGTGTACCACGGCCCGATGTCCGAGGCGGTGATCGACGGCCAGCTCGCAAATCTGCTCCAGTAGCGGGGCCGATGTTCCTTGCACCGCCGCGATAGCCCAACCCGGAGCGTGCCGCCTACACGGTGACCCTACTGGCCAAGGCGCATCGCCTCCGGCAGCTGGACGGCGACCACCTCGCCGCGCACGCAGACCTCGCCCGCCGCGACGATCCAGGCCTCGACGACGACCTTGCGCCCCTTGACCTCCTTCACCTGGCCGCGCACCTCGAGCGGCCCGCCGAGCGGCGTCGGGCGCAGGTAGTCCACCTTGAGCGAGGCCGTGACGTAGCGCAGCGCCGGCTCGCTGCCCATCGCCCGGCCGGCGGCACGGTAGCCTGCCGCCGCCGCGGTGCCCGTGCCATGGCAGTCGATGAGCGAGGCCAGCAGCCCGCCGTAGACGTACCCTGGCACGGCGGTGTGAGCGGGCCGTGGCGTGAAGGTGGCAACGCTCTCCTCGCCGTCCCAGAAGCTCTTGAGCTGGAGGCCCTGGTCGTTCAGGCGTCCGCAGCCGTAGCAGTGGCTGAGCTCGTCGGGGTAGTAGTCCTGAAAGGCGTGGTCACTCATGGGCACCTCCTCCTGGTTTGCGAACAGTGCATGGGATGGCCGTCAGGGTGATGTGGGAAGCCCACACCACCCCGGCGCGTTGTCCTACGCGCGCTTGCTGTGGTCGACCGCCTTGAGAATCTTCAGGTTGAGCACGATGAAGCGCCAGAGCTGGAAGGGCTTGAAGCGCATCCAGAAGCGGTCGCGGTCGGTGATTTCCATGGTTGCTCTCCTACTCGGGGATCAGCTGCCAGCCGGGGTTCGCCTTGAACTTGTACATAAACGTCTCGTGGACCATGCGCTTCATCCAGGCGCCGCTGGTGCCGAGCTCCATGTGGGTCACAAACAGGTCGCGGCCCTTGCCCTCGGGGTAGCGCTGGAAGTCGGGCACGACCGGGTACATCACGATCGTCGCCGCCTCGCCGTCCCAGAGCGAGTCGCCCATGGAGGCCACGCAGGCGGCGAACATCTCGGACATACGCTCGCGATGACCCATCGTCCCCTTCGTGATCAGGTCGACGATGTTCAGCGCTGTGACGCGCCCGATGATGCTGGCAATCATGCCGGTGCGGGGCGGCGCCGCGGCGATCACCGTGCCGTTGGGGGTGGTATGGGGCTCGGAGATCGGTCCCGGCGGGGCGAAGGCGATGCCGGCGGCGAAGACGTTGGCGTAGCTCGGGTTCTGGTAGGTGGCGGGCCAGGCCTCAGGCGTGGCGCGCAGGGTCGGGTAATCGAGCCCGTAGGTCGCGTCCACCTTGACCAGGCCACTCGGGGCGACGATCTTGGAGGCGACGTCGTCGCCATCGGCGCCGACATACTTCAAAGACTGGCCGACAAACTGCGGGATGAGCATGGCGAAGTCGTAGGCGGTCTCGCCGTACGTGCCCGCGTAGTCCTCCCAGTAGATGTGCTTGCTATCAACCTCGCGCACGCCCTTCTGGACCTCGGAGCGGATGCCGTACTCTTTGTAGACGGCATTGATGAACTCCTCGCTGGAGGTGAGGCGGCCCTTGTAGCGGGCGTGCAGGCCTCCCACGCCGAAGTCGCCCAGGGTGCGCTCGTTGGAGAGGTAGACCAGGTCGACGCGGTCGCGCAGGCGGCGCTTGACCAGGTCCTTGTGGATGTTCGAGATGTACTCGAGGGCGGCGCCCTGGCAGGTGGCGCCGGGGTGGCCCGTTCCTATCACGAAGG
Organism: Chloroflexales bacterium; assembly: GCA_013336035.1. Lineage (GTDB taxonomy): Bacteria > Chloroflexota > Chloroflexia > Chloroflexales > Chloroflexaceae > CAIWXH01. Next base: position 8,488 of record JAAXUL010000104.1, on the reverse strand, counting down.
TCTGGCGCTCGCCCTTCTCGAGGCGCCTGATGCGCTCGAGGTAGGCGTCGCGGGCTTCAAGGGCGTGGTCGAGGGTGCAGATCGAGTAGGTGTTACCGGCGGCGGGGCCGAGCCCCGGCGTGGCGGCGAAGTTCAGCTTCGGGCCGGTGGCGATGAGGAGGTAGTCGTAGGCCAGGCGCACGCTGCCCGAGCCATCCTCACGCTCGGCCAGCACGAAGTTCTCGTCGGGGTGAACCTCGGTCACGCGACCCTGGATGAAGCCGACGCGCTTGCGCTCGTAGACCGGCTTGAGGGGGATGGTGGTCTGCCCGGGGCGCATCGTTCCCACGCCCACCCAGACCCACGACGGAACGAAGCCGAAGTAGTCGTAGCGATTGACGACCGTCACCTCGTGCTGCCTGCCGATCTTCTCCCCCAGGTAGAGGGCGGCCGTGTGGCCGGCAAAGCCGGCGCCAATGATCACGACTCTGGCCATGCGACACCTCCTTGTGCGTTCTCCCAGCGGCGACGCGTGGCAGCCGGGGGGCCTGGCGATCATCTCGCTACTCAGGAGATGGCGCATAAGCGCCAAACGTTACATCTTCGAAGGATGACATGTCGACACAGCTTCGAATCCATGACTCACCTGCTCTAACGCCCACTGATCGCCGCTGGTCGGCGGTGCTGCTCGGTCTGGTCGCCGGGCTGATCATCGGCTGGGCTCTGCTCCCGGGGCTCTCGCTGGAGCGCAAGCTGTACCTGGCGCTCCACGGCATCTGCGCCCAGACCCACAACCTCATCTCCGGCGGCGTGCAGTTCCCGCTCTGCGCCCGCGATAGCGGGATGTACTTGAGCTATCTCGCCACCGTCGCGGTGGTCTTCGCGCGCGGGCACGGCCGCGCCGGGCGGCTCCCGCCCTGGCCGGTGTCGCTTGCCATCCTGGGGATGGCGCTGCTCTGGGCTGGCGACGGCCTCAACTCGACGCTGGCCGAGGCAGGGCTCGCCTACGCCTACCCACCCCACAATGGTCTGCGCCTGCTCACGGGGATGGGGGCGGGGATCGGGCTGGCCCTGATTGTCTTGCTGGTGATCAACACGGCGCTCCGGCGTGACATCGATGACCGACTGCCGGTACTCGGCGGGTGGCGCGACCTGGGGCTGATCCTCTTGCTGGATGGCCTGGTTGTCGCTGCCCTCGCTGCTGACACCCCGCTGCTTGCCTGGCCCCTGGCACTGCTCGTCACCTTCGGGGTAGTCGGGAACCTGGCCCTCGTCCTCTCCCTTGTGCCGGCGATGGTTCTCGGACGGGCGGGGCGAGCCACACACCTCGCACAGCTGGCCCACCCCGCCAGCATCGGGCTAGTGCTGGCGGTGGCCTTCCTGGTCGCGCTGGCGCGCTTCCGCCTTGGCCTCGAGGTAGCGGGGCTGCTCCCGCCGCCGCTGCTGCCGTAGCGACAGGGGTACGGCGGCACGGATGGCGCGGCGGCGGGCCACCGCCTACTCCTCGACCACACCCTCGAACGTGACCTCGATCTCGGGTCGCAGCGAGGCGCGCACCGAGCAGTACTTGTTGAGCGAGAGGTCGATCGCCCGCTCGAGCTGCTCGGGGCGTAGCCCCTCGGCGGCGGCGGTGAAGCGCAGGTGGATGTGCGTAAAGGCCCAGGGCGAGGCCTGGCTCTGCGTGCCGCTCACGCTCGCCACCAGTGAGCGCAGCTCCAGGCGCTGCTTGTGGAGAATATCGATCACATCGTAGAGCGCACAGGTTGCCAGGGAGATCAGCATCGCCTCAGGGGGCTTGACCCCGATATCGTCGCCCGCCGAGAGCACGACACTATGCTGCGTGCTGTCCACCCCCACGAAGCGCTTCTGCCCAATCCAGCTCACTTCAACCGGTCCCATGGTTCTTCTCCTGTGGTGTAATTGCGAAGCCCGGCCAGTCTGCCGGGCTTCGTGAACCTTCTTCTGAGGCGTCGCGGGAGCTCGCTACGCGGTGGCGGCCTCAGCGCTCGGGGCCTCGAGCTTGGCCGGGCAGAGCAGCTTGCTGTCGAGGCGGAACATGGTCACGATGGCGTAGATCTGCGCGGGCACGAACAGGGCCAGCAGCAGGAAGTAGGGCAGCGAAAAGCGCTCCAGCAGCCCGGTCTGCACCAGCCCGGTGTGCAGGAAGAACATCCCGAAGACGAACACGCCGGTGCCGGGGCAGACCAGGGCGTAGGCCCCGGGGCTGCGCTCGTTCCCGCCCACGTAGGTCTTGAAGAAGTCGACCCGCTTCATCACCGCGTAGCCCAGGAAGCCCAGGATCAGCTGCGCCGCCAGTATGATCGTCGTCCAGGTCAGCATCAGCGCCGGGCTCGAGGTGTTGCGCAGGGCCACCAGGCTCTGCCCTGCCGCCGGCGTCTCGAACAGGAAGGCCAGGCCCTTCGAGACCCTGATGCCCATCACGCCAATCACCGTCAGGATGGGCAGCGGCGTCCACAGGCTCACCGCGTGCTCGACGTGGATGCCGTGGTTGAGCATGGCGCGGAAGCCCAGCACAAACTGGATGAGGAAGAGCAGCATGGCGACGGTGCCGAAGAACAGCGCGCCGACGATGCTCGCGGTTGTGGTGACGGCGTTGGTGCTCATCGCGGCGGGCGCGGCGAAGCCCACGGCGACCATGGCGAAGGCCAGGGCCGCCTTCATCTGGCTGAGGCTGTTGTTGTGGGCGCAGTCGAACTCGGCGCGGGCAATCACGCGGCCCATGAAGCCCAGGAAGAGCCGGCCCTGCCAGATGCCCAACGTCAGGAAGGCGGCCATGGCCACCGGGAAGAGGTACTCGACGACGTTCCACAGGCCGGGGGTGAGCACGGCGCCAGCGGCGAAGGCCATGTTGACGGTCATGGTCAGGGCCAGCGGCAGGCCCATCAGCGTGAACTCGGCGTTGCTCTGGCGCAGGCGGGCGAAGGCGCTGGTCTTGCGGAAGGCGAGATACTCGCGAATGTTCCAGGCGAGCAGGCGCAGGTGGCGCACGGCGAAGAAGACGATCGCGGCCATGGCGCCGAGGATCAGGGCCTGGATGGGCGCGGCAACGGTGGGCAGGAAGGCGGCGATCACGTCGAAGGTGACGATCGGGTTCTTGGGGTGCGGCACGAGGAAGTTGAGCCAGATGAAGAAGGCGACGGCCATACCGCCGTTGCCGAGCGAGGCGAGGAAGTAGAGCGGCGAGTACTGCTCCCCCAGATCCCGACGGAGACCAAACCAGCGTGTCGCGAAGCGCATACGGGGCATCCTCCTGGTGTGCAAAGGGTATTTCAACCTTCTGCCGGTCTGATGCAAAGCCACGAGGTGAGGTTACAGCAAGTCGGCCTGAATCTCGCAGAAAAATAGGTGCGCATAGCTCACCAGAGCTATGCGCACCTAGAAAGATGGTTGGGAGAGCTGCAGCGTAGGGCCCTATGGGACGAGGTCGTGGATCGCCAGGCCGTAGAAGTGGATGAAGTGACCACCGTGGCGGGTCAAGATCTGCTGAATGGGCTCCCAGTCGAGGTGGTGGTAGGCTCGCACGGCTACCACACACTGTCCGTCGCGGACGGCCTGCTCGTAGCGCGCGAAGTGCTCGTACTCAGGGGTGAAGTGCTGCCACCAGCGCAGCGTGTGAAGGAGCGGCCCATGGCGGTCGCCCTCCGGGTCGAGGCAGCAGCAGCCCTCCTCCCCACACAAGACGCACAGCGCCTGCTCGGCGAACCCTGCGGTTCGTAGCTCAGCTTGGACGTCCTCGATGTCGGCGGGGTTGGGGATGATCCCCAGCACCCGGTGCATCGGGTAGGAGATCGCCCTACCGCTCGAGCGGTGACGCTCGATCGTCTGCGTACGCATGGGTAGCTCCTTCCGCGGGCGGTAGCATAGCGAGCTGGCTACCGTGCCACGGCTCAGTGGGCGACACGGGGGTGCGCTCGCCCACGTCTGATGGCCACCTGGCCCCGCGGCGCTGTGATCCAGAGCAGGGCGGTCATCAGGGCGGCCGAGCTCAGGCACCACATGCAGGTGGCCCCGATCACAAATGGCTCGAGGAAGGTCAGGTAGATCGAGAAAAGCGTCCCGCCAAAGGCGAGGACTGGCAGGGCAAGGCCGGCCCAATGGGTGGGGCGCCCCGTCCCGTACTGGTGGAGTGCCCAGGCGCCCAGGACCGCCCCGTAGGCGAGCACCCCCAGGACACCGACTGGCAGCACGCCGAAGAGCCGGGCGTAGGGACTCTGCTGGACGGCGTTGCAATCGCCTACCGGCCCACAGGCAGCCTCCATGCCCTTCACTTCCACGGTGGCCAGGTACACGGCGATGGCCATACCGACGATGGCCAGCAGCGGAACCGCCCACCCGCGCCACCCAACCAGAGGCCGATCCAGGGGGGCGCGCACCGTGAACGCGACCACAACGACCGAGGCGACCATGCCCAGCAGCAGGGCCAGGGCCAGGCTGTTGGCGAGCGGGTCGCGCTGGAACGGGTTGAGGGCTGGCGTCGTCGCCGGCGCGGCAGACCCATCCGCCGGGAGGTCGAGGCCGGGGATGGCAGGCCAGGTGTTCCCCCCGGCGGCCAGGGCCGCCTCGATCAGGCCCGGGAGCTGGGCGGGGATCTCGTCGCTGCCCACCAGGACTGTCGTGTCAAAGACCAGGGTCGGCACGGCCATGCGCTCCTCGGGGATGGCGAACGCGGCGACGGCCGCCTGATAGAGCGACTGGCCCTCAGGCTGGGTCACGTCGATGAGCTGCACCTCGAGCTGCTCGCCGTAGCGGGTCTGCAATGGCGGGAGCACCTCCTCCAGCACATAGTGACAGTGGGGGCAGGTCGGCGAGAAGAACAGCACGGCGCGAGCGACCGGGCCCGCGGCACGGGCAACACCAGCGCCGACGAGCACGAGGATCAAGAGCAGCACTACGTGCCGTGTATGCCGCCAGAACAGCCTGGGCATCGATTTCTCCTGGATTGATGGCAGAGGCGGGGAGAGGGTGGACAAGCCTGCCAGTGCTCCGACCCCGCACGCTACCGGCTCTGGTGGGCGGAGGGGCTGCCGGGGGCCTCGTAGGGGCAGAGGACCAGCAGAGCGACGGCGCGGGCCGCGCCCGGGTTCTGCCAGCCGTGGGGCAGGGCGGCCTCGAAGAGCAGACTCGCACCCGGCTCGATCAGGTACTCCTCGTCGGCCACGGTGTAGACGATACGCCCCTCCAGACCGTAGACGAACTCCTGGCCCGCGTGGATGATTGGCTCCGAGCCGCTGCCTGCGCCAGGGTCGAGGGTGAGCAGCAGGGGCTCGAGGCTGCGGCGCGCGATGCCAACCCCCAGGTCGGCCAGTGCCCCGTGGGGGAAGGGCGTCGTCGCTACTTCGCCAGCTCGGTGGTAAACCACCCGACTGCGCGGCGCCTCGGGCGTGAAGAAGGCGGTGATCGGCACGCGCAGGGCCGCGGCGAGCTGCTGCAGCGTGCTCACACTCGGCGAGGACTTGCCGTGCTCGATCAGGCTAAGGGTGTTGACGGCGAGGCCGCTTGCCTCGGCCAGGGCCTTGATCGAGAGCCGTCGCGCCTCGCGCAGGGTGCGCAGGCGGGCGCCGACGTCAACCGGCTCCTCCAGCGCTACGTCGCGTGGCTCGGAGGTATGCAGGCTGAAGGCTTCCAGCAGAGGCGGGACGTTCTTGCGCATCGCCTTCCATCTCTTTCACGCTGGTGCAACTATGTTCAACCAATATTATAGCGATTATTGTCGTTAGTGCATACGTTTTCTCGTATCTGCTGGTTGTCAGTGCACAACACGTCATGCGGCAGGTACAGCACATCATGAACGACCGAAACGGCGACTGGGCGGTGGGAGATCAGGACGGTGGTACGGTCCCTCTGCAGCTCCTCCAAGGCGGCCAGCACCTCTGCTTCGGCCACTGCATCAAGGTTGGCCGTTGGCTCGTCGAGCAGGAGGATCGGGGCGTCCTTCAGCAGGGCGCGAGCGATGGCCAGCCGCTGCCGCTCGCCGCCGCTCAGCGCGGCCCCCTGCTCGCCGATCCAGGTGTCGTACCCCTCCGGCAGCCGCGCGAGTACCGTGCCGAAGCACGCCCGCCGGCAGGCGGCATCTAGCTCGGCCTCCGTCGCGTCAGGCCGCGCCAGGAGCAAGTTCTCGCGCACGGTTCCGTGGAAGAGGTGGGTTTGCTGGGCTACCACCCCGAACAGCCGCCGCACATCCTCGGCCCGGTAGGCGCGGAGATCGCGGCCGCCGATGCGGATCGTCCCCGTGTAGCCCTCCCAGTAGCGTAGGAGCAGGCTTACCAGGGTGCTCTTCCCAGCCCCGCTCGGCCCGACGACCACTAGCCGCTCGCCCGGTGCGACCCGCGCGCTGACGTTGCACAGGGCCGGCCGCTCCGCGCCGGGGTAGCTGAAGCTCAGCCCCGAGATCTCGAGCCCTGCGTCGAGCGGCTCGGGCGACGCGGTCGGCTCGCCCTGCACCTGTGGCGGAGTATCGGCGATGGCGAAGAGGCGCGCGGCCGCGGCCAGGCTCACCTCCGCGCCCTGGGCCGCCGCCGCGAGCGGCACCACCGCCTCGAAGCTGGCCACGGCCGTGAGCGCGAGCATGGCCAGGAACACCCCATCGAGCTGGCCGCCGCGCATGAGCGGCACGGCGAGTAGAAGGGCCGCCACGGCGGCCAGCTGGCTGAGCAAGCCAGTGGCCGCGAGGTTGAGGCCCCGCAGGCACGCCTGAGTCTGCTGAGCGCGGGCCAGACGCTGCCCGTGCGCGCCCAGGCGCTCGCGCAGCGCCCGCTCAGCGCCAAGGGCGAGCACGTCGGGCAGGCCCTGGAGCGCCTCCACGGTGGTGGCGGTCAGCGCGGCGCGCGCCGCCGCCAGGGCTCCGGCTGGGCCGCGGCTCAGCCAGCGCGTCAGCAGCGGTAGCCCAACCCCGGCGAGCAACTGGAGCAGCAGGACGGCCAGAGCAACCCGGGGGTCGAAGGCTGTGAGCAGGGCACAGGTGAGGCCGGCGCTTAGCAGCGCCACCAGGGGCGGGGCAAGCGCCCGCAGGTAGAGCTGCTCCAGCGCCTCGACATCACCCACCGCGCTGGCGAGCAGGTCGCCGCCGTGGCGATCCACCAGCCCGGCGGGCGCGAGGGGCTCGACCGCCGCGAAGAACCACGCTCGCACGCCAGCCTGAAGCCGGAAGGTGGCGCTGTGGGCCACATAGCGCTCGGCGTAGCGCAGCGCGGCGCGGGCGATGCCGAAGAAGCGCACACCGACGATCGGCACGCCCAGGGCCGCGACCGAGGGCGCCAACACGGCGCGGGCGATCAGGTAGCTCGCGGTCGCCATGAGGCCGACGCTGCTGCCGATCGTGGCGAAGCCCAACAGCGCCGCCAGGGCGAACCTCCACCGGTACGGCGCCGCGAGGGCCAGCAGGCGCCACCAGAGCGCCGGGCGCCTGTCGAGCCCGAGCGCTTTCCCGGCAGGGCAGGCGGGCGCGCTGGCGCCGAATGTAGGGGGCGGGGGCATCACCCAAGGCTCCGCGTCTGGCGACCGCTGCTCGACCTCGGCGCCATATGCTTCCGGCGCGGACCCCTCGCTGACGACCACGCCGTCACACAGCTGCACCACCCGCTCGGCGTCGGCCATTAGGCCGGGGCTATGGGTGACCACGAGCGCCGTGCGCCCGCGGAGGAGCTGGCGCAGCCCGGAGCGCACCGCCGCCTCGCTCGCGGCGTCGAGGTGCACGGTCGGCTCGTCGAGGATGACGAGCGGGGCATCCTTGAGCAGGGCGCGGGCGATGGCCAGGCGCTGGCGCTGCCCGCTCGAGAGCCTGGCGCCGCCCACGCCAATCGGCGTATCAAAGCCCTGGGGCAGCGCCACGATAAAGTCGTACGCGCCGGCCGCGCGAGCGGCCTCCTCCAACGCGGCCTGGCTGGCCGCCGGCCGGGCCAGGCGCAAGTTCTCGGCCACGCTGCCGGCGAACAGCGCCGGGCGCTGGCCGACCCAGGCCACTCGCCGCCGCCAGGCCACGAGGTCGAGGGCGTCCAGCGCGACGCCGCCGATCTGAATGCTGCCCGCGTCGGGCCGCGCGAAGCCGAGGAGCAGGCTTGCCAGTGTGCTCTTGCCGGCGCCGTTGGGGCCTACCAGCGCCACCGTCTGCCCCTCCGCCACGGCCAGATCAACCCCGCGCAGGGCCGGGCGCGCCCCCGCAGTGTAGGCGTAGTGCACGCCCGCGAAGGTGAGGGCGTGGCTCGTCGGCGGCGCGACGGACGTGGCGGGCGGGGCGGGCGCAGGCGTGGCGAGGATCGCGGCGATGCGGCCCAGGGCCTCCCTGCCTGCCATCGCGGCGTGGCGGCGCTGCCCCAGCAGGCGCAGGGGCTGGTAGAGCTCGGGGGCGAGGATCAGCGCCGTCAGCGCGGGCGCGAAGGCCAGCTGACCCCCAATCAGGCGCAGGCTGAGCTCCACCGCCAGCACGGCCGTGCCCAGGCTGGCGATCAGCTCCAGGGCCAGCGCCGAGAGGAAGGCGACGCGCAGCACCTCC
>JAAXUL010000706.1 GCA_013336035.1 Chloroflexales bacterium | reverse complement strand
GCTATCGCGCTGATGAATCTGGGGACGATGCTGGTCAATGTAGGCAATGGCGCAGCTGCGTACCCGTTGCTCAAAGAGGCCCAGGCGCTGTACCGGAACATGGGTCACGATTACTTCTACGCCATCACGATCGTTCATCTGGCGAACGCGGCGCTCGGTCTCGGCAACATCGCGGAAGCGCATGATTGGCTGGAGACCGCGACCGCAACGAGCCGCGTGATCGGCGAGAACTGGCTGCTGGCCTTCGCGGTAAACAATCTCGGCGAGGTCGCGCGCGTCCAGGGTGACTACGAGCGGGCACGTGGGCATTATGAGGAGAGCGCAGCCTTACTGCGTGCAGCGGGCGACAAAGGCGATCTGGCGCGGCTAATCTACAGCCTGGGCTATGTGGCGCTGCATGCGGGTCTATATGCCGGTACCGAGGCTCAGTTCAGCGAAAGCCTGGCTATGTTTCGGAAGCTGGGCAATCAGCGCGGCATCGCAGAATGCGTAGCCGGCTTTGCGGGGTTGCGTGCAGCGCAAGGGCACCCACAACAGGGAGCCATGCTGCTTGGCGCGGCGCAGGCCATGATGAGTGCGGCTGGCGCTGCGTGGTGGCCGGCAGACCGTGTTGAGTACGAACAAAATCTCGCGCATATGCGCGCTGCGCTGCCGGTGGATGCATTTGCTGCGGCATGGGCCAAAGGGCAAGCCCTGCCGATGGAGCAGGCCATCGCCGAGGCACTCGAGCCGCTGTTGGAGGCGCCGCCCACCGCGCCACGGGTAACACCACAACCAACCACACCGACAGGCGCCTACCCAGCCGGCCTAAGCGCCCGTGAGGTCGAGATCTTGCGCCTGGTGGCGCAGGGCCTGACCAATGCCCAGGTCGCCGAGCGCCTCGTGCTCAGCGCCCATACGGTGCATACACACCTCCGCACGATCTACGGCAAACTGGATGTGACCTCACGCGCTGCCGCGACACGCTTTGCCGTGGAGCACCACCTCGTTTGAACAACCTGACTACCCCGTTCGGGGTAGCCTCCCCCTCATCATCTCCCCCTACTCCTGACGCATACCCCGTGGAATAGCCGGTTCTGGCGATGTGCCGGCGGGCTGGCTTCGCTATACTCATGCCATCGAAACGTTCACCAGCCCCGGAAAGGGGGCACCTTATTCTTCCGGGAAAATCCTACGCTAAGGGCGGTTGAGGGCACCGAATTCGGCACACGTGCACCCTAAGGCATCGGGAATCGCTCAGAAGGCTTTCTGTCACACGTACACCATTCCGGCACCGATCGCGCCACGTTTCACACGCGACCAGATCTGGTTCGTCGCGGTGGCCAGCGTCCTTACTCACCAGGGCACGCGGGGTCGGTGCGGCACCGCAGCATCCCCACCATGAGGGCGATGGCCTCCGCATCCGTCAAGCCCTGTTCACGCACCAGCGAATACCAGGTCAGAAAGGCCATGGCGTGGCCAATGGCCGCCTGCACCTGGTGCGGCACCTCACCACCGCTCACCCAGCCTGCGCTAAGCACCTCGCGAACCCCGCTCCAATACGCGAATTGGGGTGTGAGGACTTCCCGGAGCAGCGGCTGATCGAGGATGCCTTGAAACGCGCGCAGGGACATCTGTTCCGTGTCGCGGTGGTAGGCGTAGATTGCTGCGAGCCCGGTCGTGAGCCGGCTGGCGGGCTCGCAGATCTCGACCCAGGGGGTTGGGTCCGGCGGCGGGTGCTGGGTCCAGTAATGCTGGGTACAGGCCGTCAGCAGGGCGCGCTCGTCGGGAAAGTGGCGATACACGGTCAGGCGCTCGACCCCGGCACGTTCGGCGATCGCGCTGATCGTCGTGCCCGCGCCGCCGACACTCTCGTGCAGCGCCACGGTCGCTTCCACAATCCGCTGGCGCGTCTCCGCTTGCCGCTCAGCGCGGCGTTTGAGCTGGTAGCTGCGTGCCATCTTGGAATTCGATAATCAGGTCTGTTTTCTGATATTGACAAGCCAGCGGTGGGGTGTATAGTTGTCCCACCCCATCATGGTACACCACCGTTTACTTAAATCAAGGAGGACAGTATGGACACCACGGCACCAGCGTATGGGCTCCGGCGCGATGAGGGCACCCCGATCTGGTTTCTGGGCCTCCCGACTCGCGTGCTTGCGACGGCCGCACAGACCGGCGGCGGCTTTGGCCTCGTTGAGCATGTCATGCCCCCGGGAGCGGCCTCACCCTGGCATGTGCATCATATGGAGGATGAGGCGTTCTACGTGGTCGAAGGGGCGCTCACGTTTCGCTGCGGCGACCAGGAGCTGCGGGCCGGGCCAGGCACGTTTGTCTACGGGCCACGCGAGATACCGCACGGCTTTCGGGTGGAGGGGAGCCAAGCGGCCCGGCTGCTCTTGCTCTGCACGCCGGGCGGATTTGAGCAGTTCATCATCGATCTGAGCGAGCCGACGCCGCCAACTGGGCCGCCCGATCTGGAGCAGATGCTGACCCTGGCCCGGCACTATCACTGTGACATCCTTGGACCGTGGCCGGGGTAAGCTGGGACGGCGTTGGGGCGCGATCCTGTGTGGTCACACCACAGGTACGATCATGGTGCACGCGTGCCAGCACCTGGATATCAGAGCGCACCGGCCAGCCAGCGTGGCCGGCCCGTATCGCTCTCGAAACGTGGGACCAGAACCTCCGGCGGCGTAAAGCCCTAAGGCCGCCTAGTTGAGCGGCGTAGGTATCGTATGGCTCCTTTATTATGGAGTTTATTCCACACTAAGGGTTGCCCTGAGTAGTCGTAGTGATTTCGCACCAGCACATCGCTCCTAGTACTGAGCCGGGGACGATACCATAGAATGAGTAGAAAGTACAGGAGGCAAGATATGAAGACCGCCGATCTGAACGCTCTCGATATGCTCCAGGCATGGTACGAGGACGACCCCGCGATGCGTGTTAGGGCGAACTTTCCTTTCTATGGAGCCACCGGCAACGCGAGCTCCGCGGTAGTCTACTTCGAGGTTGAGCCCGGGCACTACCTGGGCACGCACACTGACAGCGCCGAGGAGATCGTCCTTATTCTATCCGGCAGGGTCGAGGCGAGGCTGGGGGATGAAACGGGCCAGCTTTCAGCAGGACAGGCAGTGCTCATTCCAGCGATGGTGCCACATGGCATCCGCAACGTCGGGGATGAGACGGCGCGTTGCGTCGGCTTCTTCTCATCCGCCATGGTGGAGTCGACCTTCGACCGGCCGGTGATGCCGTTCGGTGAGCGGAAAATTGGCACCCCACCCGTCGTGAACGCAGTCTAAGGCGGACAGCTGTTCCCACGGGTTGCGCAACAAGCGGCTGGGGTCGCAGTCCCGTGACGCCTGGGACACCGCCCTGATATCTTCGCGCCACACAGAACCAAGACGAGGCCTCACGCCTTTACGACACCGACCTGCCTCCCTGAAACATTCCCTGGAGGCTCGCCATGGCGGTGATCTTGCTGTCCGCATTCGCTATTGGGCTTTCGTATTGCCTCGCTCCTGGGATCCTGTTCACAGAAAGCCTACGACGGGGAGCAACACGGGGCTTCCGTGCTGCGTTCCTCTTCCAGTTCGGCGCACTGGGCGGCGATCTCATCTGGGCGGCCCTTGCCCTGAGCGGCGCCGCGGCCATCGCCCAGCACGCCATCGCGCGACTCCTCTTGAGCGCGTGTGGCGGGACGCTCCTGCTCACGCTTGCATTTCAGACCGCCCGTCACGCCGCACGCCCCCCAAATCGCACCACCAAACTCCCCTCAGCGCGGGGCGACCTCCTCGCAGGGCTCACCCTTTCCGCGGCGAACCCGCTTGCGATGACCTTCTGGCTCAGCATTGGTGGCGGGGTGCTTGTGAACGGACATCCAGCGGTGACGCACATCCTCGTCGGCGCCAGCGGCTTTCTCCTCGCCGTTCTAGGATGCAGCATCCTCATCGCAGGATCTGGCGCCTGGGGTGGCCAGTTCCTCACACCCCACAGCATGCGCTGCTGCAACCTGATCGTTGCTGCGACGCTTGCAGTCTTCGGTGTCGCTATGCTCGGCCACCTCCTCTCCCATGGGCTTGTTGTGTGAGGGAGCACGTGCCGTAACAGCTGCGCCTGGCCTGGCCGGGTTAGGACTCCTGCTGGGGCCCTACACCCATGCATAGTCGGATTGAAATCTAGGGGCGCGCTAACGTAGCAGTCCATCTTGTCCGACTCCTCAGCACAGCCGGCGCTTTCTGTCGCTACCCTGGACACCCGTCAGCAGCCTTCTCGGCTCCAAACGGCAGGTGCTTCATGCGCGAAACGAGCTCTGTGAGTCAGCAAGCCGCGCCGAATGGGGATGGGGCGACAGATACCTCGGCCGCCAGTAGCTATGCCGCGCCGCAGGCGCCGACAATGAGCCTGCCCAGAGGCGGCGGCGCGATCCGCGGCATCGGTGAGAAATTCGCCGCCAACCCGGTCACGGGCACCGGCTCGATGAGCGTGCCGATCGCTCTGTCGCCCGGCCGCGCGGGGTTTAGCCCACAGCTCGCGCTCGCCTATGACTCGGGCGCGGGCAACGGGCCATTCGGCTTCGGCTGGAGCCTCGCGCTCGCCACGATCACCCGCAAAACTGATAAAGGTTTGCCCCAATACAACGATGCCGCCGAGTCGGATGTGTTCATCCTCTCGGGTGCAGAAGACCTGGTGCCAGTACTCGTCGAGGCCGGCGCGGGGTGGCAGCGCGAGGAGTTGGAACCGCGCACGGTCGACGGCGTGACCTACCGCGTCCAGCGCTACCGCCCGCGGATCGAGGGCCTC
>JAAXUL010000103.1:11619-13480 GCA_013336035.1 Chloroflexales bacterium | reverse complement strand
CCCACCACCCTGACCGAGCTGCACAGCGGCGGCGTGCTCTCCGAGCACGTCTACAGCGAGCTCGTGGGCGAGGTGGACGCCGCCCTGGCCGAGGGACCCCGGGCGTCGGTCGATGATGCCGGCAGCGCCACGGCCCCGGCGGATGAGCGCGGCGGCCCGCGCGTCGCCCCAGCTGAGCACGAGCGTGCCCCATGAGCGGCGAGCGCACGAGTCTACGTCCCGTCGCCGGGGCGAACCGGGCCTTCCGCGAGCGGCTGGGCCTGCGCGACGAGCTACTCCTGGCGCTGCTGCCGACCCTGATCGTGCTGGGCGTGCTGGCCTTTGTCGAGGTCCTGAGCCGCCAGCGCCTGCTGTTCGCCTCCCTGGCCTCCAGCGCCTTCCTGATCTACCTCGACCCGCAGCACGGCACCAACACCGCCCGCACCTTGAGCGTCGCCCATCTGGCGGCGGCCGGTGTCGGGTTCCTGACCTACCTGGCCCTTGGGCCCGGCTATGTCTCGGGCGGCAGCGCGATGGTGGTCACGATCGTGCTGATGATCGTGCTGGACGCGGTCCACCCGCCGGCGGTCTCGACCGCGCTCTCGTTCGCCTTCCGGGCCGGCGATGAGCGCAGCCTGGTCCTCTTCGCGCTGGCCGTCGGGATCATCGCCGTGCTGGTGGTGCTGGAGCAGGCTACGCTCTGGCTGTTAAGCCACCGCCGGCGCCGCTCGCCCACGCCATCCGCGCAGGGCGCATCACCCGACGCGGGCGGGGGCGATGGAGGAGCCACCGACTGACGATGGGCCAACCGGCCCGGCAGTGAACCATGGCGATACGCGAGTACCCCGAGCATGAGCCCGAGCTCCACGCGGCGCGCTGGGAGCTCCTCGAGCAGGTCAACCAGCTGACTGAGCGGCCGATGATTGCGCTGTCGTTCGTCTGGCTTGGCCTGCTCATCATCGACTTCACCGCCGGGCTCAGCCCGCTGCTGCAGGTTGTGAGCGATGTTATCTGGGCGCTGTTTGTGCTCGACTTCCTGATAGAGCTCGTGATTGCCCCACGCAAGCTCGCCTATCTGCGGCGCAATTGGCTCGCGGCGCTCTCGCTGGCGCTGCCGGCCCTGCGCGGGCTGCGCCTGTTGCCCGCCCTCCGCCTGGTGAAGGCGGCACGAGCGGCCCGGGGCCTGCGCCTGTTCCGCCTGATCACCTCGCTCAATCGGGGGATGCGCGCCCTCGGCAAGACCCTGAGCCGGCGCGGCGCGGGCTACCTGATCGCCTTGACCGGGGTCGTCACTACCGTGGGCGCCGCCGGGATGGCCGTGTTCGAGAGCCCCGCGGCGGTGGCGGCCGAGCTGGGTGGGGCCGTGGAGACGGGGGCAGGGCTGGCAAGCTACGGCGAGGCTCTCTGGTGGACGGCGATGATTATGACGACGATGGGCTCAGAGTACTGGCCAAGAACTCCGGAGGGGCGCATCCTGGGCTGGCTGCTCTCACTCTATGCCTTCGCCGTGTTCGGCTACATCACGGCGATGATTGCCAGCTTCTTTGTCGGCCAGGACCGCGGTGAGCACGACCAGACCATGCCATCCGACGAGATCGCGGCCCTGCGAGACGAGATTGCGGCCCTGCGAGAGGAACTGGCGGCGAGAGAGCATGGGAGCAATCGCTAATGCCTACCCTGGGCACTACTCAGGTACTGGTCGTGGGCGCCGGGCCGGTCGGGCTCACCCTCGCCTGTGAGCTGGCCTGGCGCGGGGTCCGCGTGCGGGTCGTCGATCAGGCGTCCGAGCCGTCGCGCCACTCCAAGGCGATCGGGGTCTTCCCACGCACCCTCGAGCTCCTCGAGGGGCATGGCGTCGTGGACGCGCTGGTGCAGCGCGGCG
>JAAXUL010000103.1:0-11609 GCA_013336035.1 Chloroflexales bacterium | reverse complement strand
TACTTCAATGTCCAGCCTATCGGCCGCGGCGTGCCCGTGCGCGGGGTCCAGCTCCACGCCGGCACCCAGCGTATCGCCCGCCTCCACACCGGGTGGATCGCCAGCCACTATGCCTTCATCCTGCTCCTCGAGCAGTCGGAGACTGAGCGTATCCTCCTGGGCCGCCTCCATGAGCTCGGCGTCGTCGTCGAGCGGCCGGTCACGCTGACCGCGCTGGAGGCGACACCGGCGGGCGCGGTTGCCCACCTTCATCACGCGGATGGCGCACTCGAACCGCTGGCGGTGCCCTGGGTGGTGGGCTGCGACGGCGCCCACAGCACGGTGCGGCATGCCCTGGGCCTGCCGTTTGCCGGCCAGCGCTACGGCGAGGCGTTCGCTCTGGCCGACGTGGAGCTGGAGGGCGTCTTCCCGGGGATGGCCGACCAGCTCAACCTGTTCCTTTCGCCCGCGGGGCTGGCCTTTCTGGCGCCGCTGGCCGGCGGCCGCCACCGGATCATTCTGGACGAGCCCCCGGGCTCGGCCGATGAGGACCGCCCTCCGCCCACCGCCGACGAGCTCCAGCGCCGCTGGCGTGCCCACGTGGCCGTGCCGGGGGCCCGCGATCTGACCATCGCGCACACACATTGGAGCTCGCGCTTCACCATCCACCGGCGCATCGTACCGGCCCTGCGCCACACGCGGGTGCTGCTCGCTGGCGACGCGGCCCACGTGCACAGCCCGGCCGGCGCCCAGGGGATGAATGGCGGAATTCAGGACGCGGTCAACCTCGGGTGGAAGCTGGCCCTGGTCGTGCGTGGGCAAGCGACGGAGCCCCTGCTCGACAGCTACGACGCCGAGCGCCTGCCCGTCGAGCGAGCCATCCTACGGGCCACCGATCTCGTGACCCGGGGGGCGACCCTGCGCCATCCCGTAGCTCAGTGGCTCCGCGCGGGTATGCTGCGCCAGGCCCTCGCCACCCCGCTGGCCCAGCGCCTTCTGCCGAACCTGCTCGCCGGGATCGCGATCAGCTACCGGGGCAGCCCGCTCGCGGTGGATGAGGAGCGACGGAGGCCAGGGGCGCCCGGTGTGGCCGCAGGCGATCGGGCGCCCGATGTCACGCTGCGCAGCCCTGGCCCACGCCGCCTGTACGATCGGCTCAACCACCCGGGGTTCACCTTGCTCATCTTTGCCGGCGTTCACCCGACGGTGGAGGATCTCACGCGTGCCGGCTGGATTGCCCGCGAGGTCGCGGCGCGGGCGACAGGTATCATCAAGAGCGTGGTGGTGGCCGGTGACAGCAGTGGCGGGCGCACCGCGTCTGGGTGGGATACCGCGCTCAGCGATCTGGGCGGGGTGGTGCATGTGCGGTATGGAGTGCGGCAGGGCCTCTGTCTGATCCGCCCGGATCGCGCCATCGGTATCGTCGTCCCCAGGCTCGACGTCGCGCCGCTCTGGGTCTACCTCGAGTCGTGCCTGCATATGGGCCTGTCCGCAGGATGGGCGGAGAAGGAGCACAGTGCGTAGATTAGCGAGCTGTAGGTTGTTTGGCGCGATCGGGGGCAACCTGCCTGCACCAATAGCGCTACGCGGAGCCCCGCCGGAGTCAGGGGACCTGACGTGGTGCAACGCCCTCGACGCTCGGCCGCGCTGAGGTGTCAGGGGACCTGACGTGGTGCACGGTCCTCGACACTTGGCCGCGCACCCAGCTGCACCCGCAGCTCGCTCTGCTCCCCATTGTTGCCCAGGAGGGTCAGAGCCACCGTGTCGCCGGGCTTGCGGTTCAGCTCCAGGTAGCTGATGACGTCAGCCGACGAGGTGATCGCCGTCCCGTCGATGGCCTTGAGGATAGCTGGGCCGCCCAGGCCCGCGCTCGCCACTGGGCTGTCCGAGCTACTGGGCTGGATCAGCACCCCGGCCCCGGGCAGCCCCTCGCGCTCTGCCGCCAGATTGGTCACGTCCGCCATCTGGATGCCGAGGTAGGGGTGGGCGTAGCTCCCTGAGGCAATCAGCTCAGGGATGACGCGCCGGATCAGGTTCACCGGCACGGCGAAGCCAATCCCCGAGCTGGTGCCGCTCGGAGAGAGGATAGCGGTGTTCATCCCGATCACCTGGCCCTGGTCATTGAGCAGTGGCCCGCCCGAGTTGCCGGGATTGATCGCCGCGTCGGTCTGAATCGCCCCCCCGATCTCGAAGGGGTTGCCCGGCTCGGCGATGGTGCGGCCCACCGCGCTGATGATGCCGCTGGTGACCGTGCGCTCTTGGCCCAGCGGGTTGCCGATGGCGATCACCAGGTCGCCCACCCCGATCTGGCTCGAGTCGCCGAAGCCGACCGGCTGCACCCCGTCCGGCAGCTGCTCGACGTGCACGACCGCGGTGTCACTGCTCGGATCGCGGCCGACCACGGTGCCGATGGCCTGGAAGAGATTGCTGAAGGAGACGAGCACCTGGCCGTTGCTGGCGCCCTCGACCACATGGTTGTTGGTGGTGATGTGGCCGTCGTCGTCGATCAGGAAGCCCGAGCCGAGGCCCTGCTCGGTCTGGATGAGCACGACCGCGGGGGCGACGCGCGCAAAGACCGCCGCGATGAGCTGCGCCTGACTGGCGGGCGAGCCAGCGGGGATCGGCGCGCTGTCGCGCGCTGGCGAGGGCGCGCTGCTGGCGCCCGTGGTCCCGCCCTCCGCAGTACTGGCGCCGACCGGACGCACCTCCAGGGTCGGAGCCACGGCAACGGGCGAGGGCGCCGTAGGCTCACGGGTGGCCTGCGTCGTGCGCCCGGCGCTGCACCCGGCGAGGGCGAGGACCAACGCCAGGAGTGCGAAGAGACGAACATTCCCCACGGGCATTCTCCTTACCACGCTGCGGCTCGCGCTGTGTGCCGGGCGCCACCGGCGACCGTCAGGGCTCCTGGCGACTGCCCCCGCTCCCGGAATCCGGCCCGCCAAAGGCGCGCTCGGCATCCTGGCGCAGCTGCTCGCGGGTCTGGCCGGCCTCAGGGTTGGCCCCACCCGCCCCGCTGATGCCGGCCTCCGCTGCGCGGTCCATCAGCTCCTGGTCACGCCGCAGCTCCTGCTGGTCACCCTGGCTCGCCCCGGGCTGGCCGCCGGCTCCAACGGCCCGGGCCTGACCCTGACCGGAGGAGGCCGATTGCACGCGGATCGTGCGGGCCTGCACCTGAGCGGCCTTGGGGATCTCCAGCCGGAGGATGCCGTGCTCCAGGGTGGCCTGAATCTGGTCGGCGTCCACCTCCTGCGGCAGGGTGATCGTCCGGCTCATACGGCCGTAGCGCCGCTCGAGCACATGGAACTGCTCCTGCTCACCGCCACGGCGCTGCTCCTGGCGGGTCTCCGCGGTGATGGTCAGGGTGTGCTGCTGGAGCGTGATCGCGACATCCTCGGGCCGGGCGCCGGGTAGCGCCACCTCCACACAGTAGGAGTCGGGGCGCTCGCTCACATTCAGCGCCATCCCCAGACCAGTGCCGGCGCGGCCCGGCGCGATGACGCTCTCCTGCAGCAGCTGGCTCATCGCGTCGCGCAGGCTCAGCATCTCGCCAAAGGGGTCCCAGCGAGACAGATTACTCATGGTGTCACTCCTTCCTCACGGTCACAACGCCTGGCCGACGGGCCATACCGGTGGGCGCCCCTCGTTGCTGTGGCTTCCTGAGCGTGCAGGGTGGACGTGGACCGCGTGAGGCCTGGCGGGCCCGGTCGAGAACGCCGGCAATCAAGCTCCTGCAAGTGGCACGCCAGGGAGGGCCGCGCGGGCGCCGGGAATATGCCCCGCACCGACACGCTACCTGTGAGCGATCAAGCAGGGCTTGCGAGCGTTCAGCTCAGTTTCTGCCCGGTGGTGATGGTGACGCTCTTGAACTCGACCTCGACGGGCTGCGCAAAGCGGCGGCCGTTGGTCTTATCGTGGCGCATGAAGGTCGCCGGGTTGATCCGCACGCGCAGGGTGTAGGTGCCGTCGCCGAGGAGCCGCCAGTTCCGCCCGTAGTGGTACAGCCAGGGGTGCCAGAGCAGATCCTGCTGGTGCGGGCCGAGCTCGCGCCCGCTCTGGTCGATCAAGGTGACGTAGACCGACAGCCCGGGGATAAAGCGACCGTCGGCGGCGTCGCGCACGACGATCTCCACATGGGCGTTCGCATCCTGCGGATTCTGCCAGACCAGCTCATCGTCCTGGAGGTGATACATGCCCTCGGCCTTCTCGACGGCGTACCCGACCAGGTAATCGCCGGCCGCCCGCTCTTCACCGTGGGCCTCCTCCTGGGTCATATGCCTGACGGCCCGCCCGAAGGCCTCGCCCTGCGCGCGAGCAAGCTGGAGCTGTATCTCGGTCGCCTCGTCGCTCGGGCGCGCCGGCGGCGCGCTCGATGGCATACGCTGGGTCATTTCATCACTCCTTGTCGTATTTTGTTCCCTGGCCGGCGCATCGCCCGCCCGGCTGCCCCCAGGGCGGGGGATGCGTAGGAAGCATTGGGAAACAGGGCGGATCCCCTGTGCAGCTAGCAAGACAGGTTCTCAAACACCTCCTGAGTCGATCGAACACTCATCGCCTGATCTCCTTCTGCGCGTCGCCGCCACCAGAAGCATACCGTTCCAGTACCTTATCTGGTGCCACAAGCAGAGCTTGCGAGCGCCTAGTGCTCACCGACGACGCGTTCGTGCTGCGCTGACGACTCCGCTGTGCGCTCGCCACTCGCTGCCTGCTCCTGCGGCAAGGCCGCCGGCGTTGTGAGCAGTGTGCCGACACCGACGGTCGCCACGCCGAGGGCCGCGCCGAGGAAGAGCCAGAGGGTGATGATTGTCGCCGGCGCGGCGGAGTACATCAGCTCCCAGCCGGGGACCACCAGCATGTTGTTCGCCAGAACGTAGCCGATGACGGCGCCGACCGCCGCGCCCTGGGCCGCGCCGAGGGACAGCCCATGCATCACTGCTGGCGGGAAAGGCTCGGGGATGGGGGGCCTGCTCTGCTGCGCCGGCTCGTCGTAATGGCGCGTGATCTGCTCGGCCAGCTGCGCCATACCCTAGCGTAGTTGCCGTCTGCGGTGGCGCGGCCGGCGCCTCGGCCTCGGGGGTCTGGGCCCGATCCTCATAGGCGATGATCCCGGCGGTGAAGAGGGCCGCGGCGACGAGCACGCCGCCGAGAGTCAGCCAGAGTCCTTTCATCGTGGCACCTCCTACATCAGACCACCCTTCTGGCGGCGGCGCACCAGCAGGACGTTGAAGGGCCACGCGATCAGGAAACCCATGAAGACGGTGAAGCACATGACCCCGAACCAGAGGATGCTCTCCTCCTTGGGCATCATGGGCAGGTTCCACATCATCAGCCACCACATACCGGGGAACATCGCCAGGGACACCGCAGTCATCGAGATCAGGACGATCGGCAGCGCCCGCCAGAGGGCCTGTCCGTAGGGCCGGCCGTGGAACATCGCCAGCATCGGGGCCTGGTAGAGCGGCCAGGAGATCAGCACTGCGACCACGTAGTTCGCGATCATGATCAGCACCATCGGCCCGCCGATCCAGAAGAGCGGGCCCTGCAGCGGGATGAGTGGCGCCCCGAGGAGCGTGATCAGGAAGCCGGTGACCACCATAAGCACGCCGCCGAAGCCCACGCTGGAGGCGGTGGCGGCCATCCCCTGCAGCCACGGCGGGCGATCCCACATGCGCATCCCGCCCTGCTCCACCACCGGGCGGCGATAGGCCAGCACATAGAGCAGGATGCCGAACGGCCCCATCGTCAGGGCAAGCAGCGGCCAGGCCAGGCGCATGATCCACAGCTGGTCGGGCAGAAACTTGGCCTCGTGGACGGCGATCCAGAGGGCCGAGGCCAGCCCGAGGACGACCCAAACCGTCGCGAGCATGTCCATCCCCGAGAGCCCCGGCCCCTTCATCCGGTACGGCCCGATCTCGAGGGCGTAGTCCGCCTCGCTCTGGGCGGCGAAGGAGATGGCGCTGGTGTCGCCGAGCACCCAGACGTGGTGGAACGGCCCTTCATTGGGCACGACGAAGAAGGCCGCTCGCTGGCTGTTGAGGTAGTTGTTGACGATCTGGGGCAGCTGCGCTTCACCCGCCCAGAGCAGCGGGCCGACCTTGCCGCGCCGGGCGAGGTTGGCGCTGAGCAGGGCGGTGGCCGGGTCGTCGGGCGAGGCGAGGGTGTAGGCGCGGTAGCCCGTCGGGCTGTCCACGTTCATCCCCCAGCCGAACAGCGGGTGCTCGGGGTCGTCATATGTGGCGAAGGCCACGGCAGTGCGGGCCGGGTCGCGGCCGCCAATCCGGGTCGCGCCTTCCGCGGTCACATCGCCTAGAGCGTAGCGCGGCAGATCTGCTGGTGCCTCGACGGCCTCGAAGACGATCAGGTCACCGCTGTAGGCGGCCCAGGGCGCGGCGAGCAGCGCCGTGGCTGGATCATCCGGGTCCACCACGATCACATGGCGCGGCGGCGCCCCGGCACGCTCCAGCAGCCCACGGATGATGTCAGCTGTGGTCAACGGCAGCAGGTCGGCACCCTCGGGTGTGGGCGCGCCCTCGAGCGTCACGACGGAGGCGCCGTCGAGGAGCTCGCTGCCGCGCGGCTGGAGCCGGGCGACCTCGGCCTCAGCCTCAGGGCCAGCGGGTAGCAGCACGGCGTTCAGCGGGCGGATCAGGCTGGCGGCGCGCAGGCTGCTTCTCCAGTCCTCTGGCGCGAACAGGATGACCACATCGGGGGTGTTGGCCGGCTCGGTGGCCGGGTAGACGCCCCGGCTAACCAGGGCCCCGACGGCGCCGGCCGTCGCCCCGTCGAAGCGAGTCGTGTTCTTGGTGTCCCAGTGCATGCGCGCTTGGTCGCCACCCTCTGGGGGACGCACCGCCCGGTAGACGACGGCGGCGACGCCCGCGAGCAGCAGCCCCGCCACGAGCGTGGCGATGACTGTACCGACGGGTTGGAGCCACCTGGGAAGCGATGGCATAAGAGCCTCTCACGTTCTGCACGAAACGATTCCTGTGAGCTGGGTAGCAGAGGGTGTACCAGATTTCCCGGTCTGTCGGTAAACATTGGTGAACAGGAAGGAACGCGTAGGCCACCGGTGCTCGGGTAGCCCACCAGGTCGTACTCGCCAATGTCGAGGCCAGCCTACTCCCCCTCGCGGATGATCAACGTGCGCTCTCTGCCCAGCGCGAAGGTCGGGCGAGGACTGCTCACTGAGCGGTGCTGCTGAGAGTTGGCGCCGGCAAGACAAGCCGCAAGATGCCGTAGCCGATCAGCCCGGCGCTGAGCGACGCGACCAGGATGCCGAGCTTCGCGGCCTCGAGCAGGTCGGCCTCGGCGAAGCCCAGGGTGGCGATAAAGAGCGACATCGTGAAGCCTAGGCCAGCCAGACAGCCCACCCCACTGATCTGGCGCCAGTTCACCTCGGCTGGCAGGCGCGCGATGCCCAGCCGCACCACGAGCCAGGTCGTGCCAATCAGGCCGATCGGCTTGCCCAGCACCAGGCCTACCACGATGCCCAGCGTGACCGGCAGCGCCTCAGCGCTCAGCCCCTGGGTTGGCAAGACCACCCCGGCGTTGGCCAGGGCGAAGATTGGCATCACTGCAAACGCCACCCACGGTTGAAGCAGGTGCTCGAACTTCTGGAGCGGGGCCTGCACTGCCTCGCAGGCGTCCTCGAGGGCGAGGATGGCGCCCTCCTGCTGCTCGTCAGTGAGCATGCGCCCGTCCGTCGGACAGCCCTCCTGAAACCGGACAAGCAGCGCATTGGCCCGCTCGAGAAACGCGGCGGGGTCGATGCGGTTGCGCGCCGGGACGGTGAGCGCGACCAGCACCCCGGCGATCGTCGCGTGGATGCCCGACTCCAGGAACGCGAGCCAGACGATGATGCCCAGGACGGCGTAGATGGTGAGCGTGCGGATGCCCACGAGGTTCACCACGGCGAGCAGCCCGAGCACGCCCAGGCCAATGCCGAGCGCGATCAGGTTCAGGCCGCTGGTGTAGAACAGAGCGATGACCAGCACGGCGAGCAGGTCGTCGATCACCGCGACCGCGGTCAGGAAGATTTTCAGCGGCCAGGGCACGCGGCTGCCGAGGATGGCGAGCACGCCCAGCGCAAACGCGATATCGGTCGCCATCGGCACGGCCCAGCCGGACGCGCCCGGTCCACCCCAGTTAATCGCCGTGTAGATGATCGCGGGCACCACCGCGCCGCCACAGGCGGCCAGGGCGGGCAGCAGGGCCTGGCGCGGGCTGGCGAGCTCGCCGACCAGGGCCTCGCGCTTGAGCTCGAGCCCGACCAGGAAGAAGAACAGCGCCATCAGGCCGTCGTTGACCCAGTGGAGCAGGCTCTCGCGTAGTTCAAACGGGCCGACCGCCACGCCGATCTCAGTATGCAGGATTGCATCATAGCTGGCAGCGAGGGGCGAGTTGGCCAGCACGAGGGCCGCGAGCGTCGCGCCGAACAGGACCAGGCCGCTCGCGGCTTCGCTCTGCACGAAACGCTGCATGGGGGAGAACACGTGGACCAGGGGGGTCTCGCGCCAGTGCCGGGCGGGGGACACGGGGTGTCGCGTCATCGAGTGGTCCTTTCATCAGGGAGGCGGAGACGGGCCCGGCGTACGCGCGCAGGATGTGGTCGGTACAAGCCACAGACCGAACAAAAAAAGGAGACAGTCCCCCGATGGGTGACAGTCTCCTCCGTGACTCGGCCTGACCGCGCCGAGCAGCTATGCGGTTGTGGGCGCCACGGGCGCGTTGCCCGCTAGTATAGCCGATCAGGCGGCCCTGCGGGCAGGTTCACCTTATCTGGGCGGATGCACCACCAATGCTGGGTCATCGTGGTCGAAGTAGCGCACGGCGAGGCTCGTCAGCTGGGTACCGCCGCTGGATCGGTTGACCGTACGCTCGAGCTGGAACTGGTACAGGTAGCGCTGTTGCGGCTCCACAAAGAAGTCAATCTTGGTGAAGCCGGGCTGCGTCGGGTCGCTGAGGCCGGTGTCGCCCCAGATCTGATAGTGCTCGGTCGGGGCGCCGCCGATCGTCACCGGGCCCAGGTTGGTCAGGGGGCCATCGAAGAGTAGCAGCAGGTCGGCGGTGGGGACGAGCGCCCGGAACGCGCCCGGGTTCGTGGTGCGCCACTCGCGGTCGTCGTCCTGGCGCACGTAGGCAGCCCCATCATAGAGCACCAGTTCGGTTGTGTGATCGGAGCCATCAATGTTCTTGAGAACGAGATAGATCCGGTCGCGGCTCTCTTTGTAGCCCTGGCCAACCAGGATCACCCGGCCATCACGGGTGATCACGTGCTCGAAGCGGGCCGCCGTGATCAGGCGCACGGGTGGCAGGGCGCCCCCCTGGGCCGTTGCGGGCGTGGGCGCCCCCGCGAGCAGCACGAGTGCCAGCAGCGCGGCAAAGCACAACAGTCGTCGCATCGGGGTCCTCCCTGGCTCCTGCATACGAGACAATCGCGCCATCTGTGTCCTGTTATACCAGATCTCTGGAGATCCCGGCGATCACTGGCTCGGTGCACCCGTCACTTCTTCCTCAGGCTGGCTGGCGGCTCGCATGCAGGCCACGCACGGTCACCACGGCGATGGTGACCACCGTGAGCGGGATGGCGAAGAAGAGCATCGCCGCGCTGAAGAGCGGCAGCGCGCTGTGCCGCGTCGTCGCCAGGATCAGGTAGATCGTGTAGGCCACGTAGTAGCCCAGGAACAGCCCGCCCTCCCAGCGGGCAATCAGCTTGCCGTTGAAGAAGATTGGCAGGCAGGCCACCGCCGCCGCCACCAGCACCGGGAGGTCGAAGGCCAGGGCGCTGGTCGGCACCGCGATCGGCTCGGGCGCGATGAGCGCGGTCAGCCCGAGCACGGCGAGCAGGTTGAGGATGTTGCTGCCCACCACATTGCCGACCGCAATGTCACGCTCGCCGCGCAGGCTGGCCAACACCGAGGTGGCGATCTCGGGCAGCGAGGTGCCGACGGCGACGATCGTCAGCCCAATGATCAGCTCGCTGACTCCGAGGGCGCGGGCGAAGACCACTGCTCCGTCCACGAGCCACTGTGCGCCGGCCACCAGCAGGATCAGCCCGCCGATGACGAGCCCAACATTCCGCACGAGGCCCCAGGCGCTCCGGTCGGGGCGCACGGCGCTCTCCAGGCTCGGGTCTTGCTCGCGGCGCGCGCCCCAGATCGTCGCGGCGAGGAACGCGCCCAGCAGAGTGACGAGCACCGCGCCGTCGAGCCGGCTGATGGCCCCATCGGCGGCGAGCAGCCAGAGCAGGAAGGAGACGGCGATCATCGCCGGCACCTCGCGCTGGAGCAGGCGCGGCGCCACCAGCAGGGGCGCCACCAGGGCGACCAGGCCGAGGATGAGCAGAATGTTGGCGATGTTGCTGCCCACGACGTTGCCGAGGGTCAGCGCCGCCTGGCCGTTCAGGGCCGCCTGCAGGCTGACCGCCAGCTCGGGCGCGCTGGTGCCCATGGCCACGACGGTCAGCCCGATGATGAGGGGCGAGATCCCGGCCGCGGCGGCGAGGTGGGCCGCGCCGCGCACCAGCAGGTCGGCGCCCCAGATCAGCAGCACGATGCCCGCGCCAAAGAGCAGCATGGTCCAGATGGTCATCGATGGTGCTCCTTCTCTTGATGTCGTGGTGGTGTCAGATCTCCAGCCAACACCAACGGCAGCTGTCGTCGGGGCGATACCTTTTGGCAGGCTTCAGGTTTTCCCAGCGCGCCGGAAGCAATGTGCCTGCTAGCGGGCCTGATCGGCGCTGCGCCACCACAGCGCGGTTGCCGCTCCTCCGGCGAGGCCCACCAGGATCACCACGAGGTAGCCGTGCGGGCCCATCCGTGCTGCACTTGGCCCCGCCATGCCACTGATCAGCACGGGCACGGCCCAGGGGAACCAGTCGCCCCAGCCCAGCACGCTGACCACCTGGGCCAGGACCAGGGTCAGCACGGCCAGCCCATCGGGGCCAGGTAGCCACGCCCCACGCTCGCGACCAGCGCGACCCAGGGCATCAGCAACCCCGTCAGCAGGGCGACGGTGAGTATGGTCGCCAGCGTGGACCAGACCAGCCCGGGCGACCAGCCCGGGATGTCCACCACCGCGCCGATGCCTAGCCCGACCACAAAGACCAGCACGGTCAGGCTGATGACCCACAGGGCGAGTAGCGCGAACTTCGCCCCGACGATAGCCCCGCGCGGCGTCGGCAGGGCCAGGAGTTCCTTGACGGTGTGGTCGGAGAACTCGCGCCCAAAGACCCAGGCCGTGATCAGCGCAAAGAGGATGCCCCCACCGATCCCGACCCCCTGAGCCAGCATCTGGAGGAAGGTCGGCCAGTCGGCCACCCCCGCGGTCAGCCGGGCTTTCATACTGATCAGGCCGAGCGCCTGCGCCCGCGCCGGGTTCTTCAAGATGAGCATAAATAGCCCGCTGACCAGGGGCAAGATCAGGAAGCCCAGGGTGGTCAGCGGTGCTACCAGCGCGTGACGCGCCTTGAGCAGCTCGGCCCAGAGCGCAGTACGGAAGCCCTTCACGATAGCCCTCCTGTCAGGCGCAGGAAGTACGCCTCAAGGTCTTCCTGCGCTACTCCCAGCCTGGTCGGGGGCGTCCCGGCCTGGACCAGGAAGGTTGCTACCGCAACCGGCGCCTCCAGAGCGCGA
>JAAXUL010000705.1 GCA_013336035.1 Chloroflexales bacterium | reverse complement strand
GAGCTGCTCGCCGAGGGCGTGGATCTCGGCCTGGAGCGACTCGCGGCGGAGGGCGATTCGCTCCAGCTGATTGCGGCGCTGCTCCTGGGCGCTGAGCCTGCGGCGTAGCTCGCCCCTGGCCTCGCTGAACTGCTGGCGCAGCTCGGCCTGCCGGCGGGCCAGCGCGTCGTGCTGATCGCGCAGGCCGTCCAGGCGATCCAGCTCTGCGCGGGCGGCCGCCAGATCGGACACCCCGCGCGCGATCAGCTCGCGGCGCGATACCAGGGCCCTGGCGGCGGCGATCTGGCCGTGCAGCGTGGCGATCTCCCCCTCGCGGGCGGCCTGCTCGCCGCGCAGGCTCTCAAGCTCGCGCAGCAGACCCTTGCGCTGGTCGGCCTGCTGCTCGAGGGCGCGCAGGCGCGTGTCGGCGTCGGCCTGCGCCTGCTCAGCCCGGCCGACCTGCTCGCCCATATGGGCGGCCTTCGCGTCGGCCTCCTGCGCAGTGCTCGCCCAGAAGGGCAGCTTCTGAGCGCTCTGCTCGAGCTGCTCTATGCGGCCGCGCAGGCCCTTGAGCTGATCGGCGAAGCCCTTGGCCCGCCCCTTCGCCTGCTCGGCGAGGGCCTCGTACTCGCCGAGGTCGAGGATATCGGCGAGGACCTCTTTGCGCTCGCTGGGGGTGCGGGCGGTGAACTCGTCGGCGCGGCCCTGGAGCAGGAACGAGGCGTTGATGAAGGTCTGGTACGACATGCGCAGCAGGCCGTCGATGGCGGCCTGGGTCTCGCGCACGGTGTTCTCGCCGATGGGGCGCCAGCCGGCGCCGCCGCGCACCTGGAGATCGACCTGGCTCTTGCCGGCGGTCTGCCCGCCGCGCTTGCCGGTGCCCCCGCGCTGGCGGCGGCGGATGACCCGGTAGTGCTGGTCGCCGAGCTGGAACTCGAGGTCGACGCTCATCTCGCTCTGGCCCTGGGCGATCAGGTCGTCGTCGGCCATGCGGGCCTCGCCCCAGAGGGCCCAGGTGATCGCGTCGAGCAGGGCCGACTTGCCGGCGCCGTTCTCGCCCGAGAGGCAGACGACGTGGAGGCCGTCGAGCAAGAGCGATGGCGGGCCCTCAGCGGCCCCGTCGGCCCGGTAGCACATGAAGTTGCTGAGGGTGAGTCTGGTGGGGATCATGGCGCCTCGGGAACACGGATGTTTCAACGTAGAGGATACCACATTATGATCTGGCCTGGTGCGGTTTGCACCCCCGGCGTCTGTAGGGTACGATACAGAGACAGGCTCGGGCCTATGACACAACGAGGTGCCGGCGATGAGCGACTCTGACCCGATGGTGCGGCCCGGCCCAGCCCCGCGCCCTAACGGCGCCCGGGCCCTGGCGACCCTGGGCCGCTTTCTGGCCGACGATGGCTGGCGCCCGCGCCCGGCGGGCCCTACGGCCTTTGCGATGGACTACAGCGGCAGGTCGGGCGGCCTGGCCCTGCGGGCCGAGGTGCTGCTCGAGGCCGAGCAGCTGGTGATCAGCGCCGAGGCGCCCGCGCGGGTGCCCGCCGAGCGCCGCGCCGCCGCCGCCGAGTATCTCTGCCGGGCCAGCTACGGGCTCTACGTCGGCTCGCTCGAGCTGGATATGGACAGCGGCGTGGCCCGGGCCCGCTGCGGCCTTGACTTCGAGGGCGAGCCGCTTAGCCCGCGGCTGATCCGCAACGCTCTGGCGATCACGGTGCACCTGATGGAGACCTACCTGCCTGGGCTGATCATGGTGGTCGATGGCGCCGAGCCGCGGGCGGCGATCAGCGCGATCGAAGGTTAGCGGCTGACCACCCTGAAGATGCAGCGTATGGCGCCCCTCGTGGGCGCCCACAAGGGACGCCCCAACGCCACGATCCGGCGAAATCATCGTGGTGACCCACTAGTGATGCAGGATGACCCCACAATGATTGACCCGTCCAACCTGGGCCGCGCGTTCGGCCCCTACCACGTGGCCGTCGAGCGCGAGCATGTGCGGCAGCTGGCCGCCACGCTCGGCGAGATGGACCCGCGCTACCACGATGTGGAGGCGGCCCGCGCCGCGGGCCTGCCCGACCTGCCCGCGCCGCCGACCCTGCCCACCCGCTACGGCCTGTGGGCCAACAAGCCGCTGCTGGCCGATCTGGACGCCATCGGCGCGCCGCTGCCGCGCTTGCTCCACGGCGAGCAGCACTACAGCTATCTGGCCCCGATCTTTGCGGGCGACACCCTCACCGCCAGCCCGTCTATCGTCGGTCTCGAGCGCAAGGCGGGCCAGAGCGGCCCCTTCGAGCTGCTGACCCTCGAGACCCGCTGGCGCAACCAGCGCGGCGAGGAGGCCGTCGTCGACCGACTCGTCGTAGTGGTGAGGGGGGATGATGGCAATCAGTGAGACGCCTCAGGTGGGCGCCGAGCTGCCCACGATTGTGGCCGGGCCCCTCGCGCCCGAGCTGTTCGCCCGCTACGCCGAGGCCTCGGGGGACCACAACCCCCTGCACACCGACCCGGCCTTCGCCCGGGCCGCCGGCCTCGACAATGTGATCGCCCACGGTATGCTGGTGATGGGCCTGATGGGCCGCGTCGCCGCGTCGCTCGCCGAGCCCGGCAGCCTGCGCGATTTCCGCGTGCGCTTCCGGGCGACCACGAGGCCCGGCGAGACTATCCGCTGCGGCGGGCGTGTCATGGCCGTCTACGAGCGCGACGGCCGCTCGCTGGTCGAGGCCGAGCTGTGGGCCCGCGGCGATGGAGAGCAGCTCAAGGCAACGGGGACGGTAGTGGCCGAGCTGCGGCCGCAAGGGTAGGCATTCCGCCAAAGAGCTGAGGACACGCATGACCGCTGTTGCCCTCGCGCGCGCCGAGTCGCGGCGCGGTGTGTTTCTGATTGCCCTCTCGGCGACGCTGTGGGGGACGGTGGGGATCGCCACGCAGGCGCTCTACACGATCTCCGAGGCCAACCCGCTCTCGGTGGGCTTCTTCCGGCTGGCCTTCGCGGCGCCGGCCCTGCTCGTGGCCACCTGGCTCACTCTGGGGCCGCAGGCGCTGCGGGCGCGTGGGCGCGACCTGTGGGTGATGCTCGGCGTCGGGGCGGCGATGGCCATCTATCAGGTGTCCTACTTCGCCGCCATCGCCCGCCTTGGGGTGTCGGTGGCCGTGCTGGTGGCCCTCTGCACGTGCCCGGTGATGGTGGCCCTGCTCTCGGCGCCGCTGCTCAAAGAGCGCCTGACGAGCCGGGTGCTGCTGGCGATGGTCCTGGCGCTTGGCGGCACGGCGCTGCTCGTCGGCGGCGGGCCGGGCCTGGGCGACAGCCCGGGGCAGACCCTGGCCGGCGTGCTTCTGGCCCTGGGCGCGGGGCTGAGCTACGCGCTAGTGACGATGGGCAGCCGGGCGCTGGCCGGGCGCTACCACCCGCTCCAGCCGATCAGCATCGGCTTCGCGGCGGGCGCCCTGCTGCTGCTGCCCTTCGCCCTGGCCGGCGGCCTCGTGCTGAGCTACCCCCCGGTCGGCTGGCTCCTGCTGCTCCACCTCGGCCTTGTGCCGACGGCCCTGGGCTATGTGCTCTTTCTGCGCGGGCTGCGCACCACCAGCGCCACCGTGGCCAGCATCCTGACCCTGCTCGAGCCGCTCACCTCGACGGCCCTTGCCTGGACGCTCTTTGGCGAGCGCCTGGGCCCGCTGGGCGTCATCGGCGCCGCCCTGCTGATCGGCGCTATGGCTATGCTGTTTGTGGGCGAGCGCTGATGCTCAATACCTTTCACCTGCGCACATTCATTGCCGTCGTAGACGCCGGGAACTACTCGGCGGCCGCGGCGGCGCTGCACCTGACCCAGCCGGCTGTGAGCCAGCAGATCCGCGCGCTCGAGGAGCAGCTGGGCGAGATCCGGCTCTTCCGGCGCGTCGGGACGAAGATGGTGCCGACCCACGCGGGCGAGGAGCTGCTGGCCACGGCCCGCGACCTGGTGGAGCTTGCCGAGCGGGCCGAGCAGAACATCCTGGCCCTGAAGGGGCAGGTGGCCGGGCGCGTGGTGGTGGGCTGCACGCCCAGCAGCGGCGAGCGCCTGCTGCCGCGCGTGCTGGCGGGCTTTCACACTCAGTTCCCGGCCGTCGCGCTCGAGATCGCCGTGGCCCCCGCCGAGGAGCTGATCGATGCCCTGGGCGAGCGGAGTGTGGCCCTTGTGCTGGTCGAAGAGCAGCAGCGGCGCCGCGGCCTCGAGCTGCTACCTATGGGCGCCGAGCCCCTGGTGCTTCTGGCGCCAACTGGCCACCCCCTGCTGAAGCAGGAGCAGGTGCCGCCCGGGGTGCTGCGCGAGCTGCCCCTGGCCCTGCCCCGGCCCGGCGCGCCCCTACGGCGTACGATCGAGGAGGCCCTGCGGCGCCGGGGCGTCGCCAGCGTCGATCTGCGGCCGGCGCTCGAGACCAACAGCGTGACGGCATTGCTCCAGGCGGCGCGGGCCGGCCTGGGCCTGGCTTTTGTGCCGCGCAGCTGCGCGCCCGCCCGGGGCGAGGGCGTCGGCGTGGTCGACCTCGCCGGCCAGCCGCTCCAGCAGGAGTGGTTCCTCGTGCGGGCCCGCGAGCGTAGCCTGCCGCGGGCGGTGCAGTCGCTCTACGACTACCTCACGGGCCCCCAGGCCCGCGCTGTCCTCGCGCGCGCCGGGGTCCGGCTCGCGTCTGAGTGAGGGCCTAAGGGGCTCTCGGCCGGCGGCGCGCCGGCAGAGGCCGGATCCTGCAGCGGGAGCCAGATGGTGAAGGTGCTGCCGCTACCCTCGGCGCTTGTGACCTCGGTGGTGCCGCCGTGCAGTGTGACGATCT
>JAAXUL010000704.1 GCA_013336035.1 Chloroflexales bacterium | reverse complement strand
GGGCCAGCAGGGGTTCGCCGCCGGCGTACCTGAGGGCGACCTCGCCGTAGCCGTGCCTGAGCGCGGCGGCGACCACGGCGTCCACGGCGGCGCGGGCGGTGGGCAGGTCCATCGCCTCGGCGCTCTTCTCGATGTAGCAGTAGGCGCAGCGCAGGTTGCAGGCGTTGGTGACGTGGAGCCAGGCGGCCAGGGCGGTGGGGGTGGGCGGCGGGGCGATGGCCCCGGCGTCATCGGCGACGAGCAGGCCCAGGCTGGCGAGGGCGGCCAGGGGGCCTTGGGCCTCGGCGGGGTCGGCGAGGGGCAGGCGGCGTAGCAGGGCGAGGGCGGGGCGGTTGAGCACGGCGATCTGGCTGAGCGAGGGCACGAAGGCGGCGACGTGCTCGGCGTCGAGGGCGAGGGTTTGAAGCTCGGGGTGAGGGCGCAGGGCCAGGGACGGCGCGGCGGGGACCGGCCCGGCGATAACGACGCGGGGCAGCGGCAGGCGGCAATCGTTCAGCACGGCGGGCGTCGGGGTCTGCGCAAAGATCTGCACCATAATGTGTCAGTCTCGACAGCCCGGGCGCGCCGGCACGATCTCGCGTGCCCGGGGGCTAAGAGCCAAGCAGGTCGCGGTCCTCGATATCCTGGCTGACCTGGGTCAGCAGGTGCTCGACGATATTGAGGGCCGCCGCCGGTATCCTCAGGCGCTCGCTGGCCGCCCGGGTCGGGGCCCGCAGGGCCTCGATGGCGGCGCTGTCGTCGATGGCGAAGAGGGCGCGGCGGGCGAAGCCGCGGAAGCGCTCGATCGGCGAGGCGTCGGGCGAGAAGGTGATCAGCCCGGTGAAGGCCCTGAGCAGGTGGGCGCAGGCCTCCTCGCGCCGGCCCTGCCCGAAGGCGGCCAGGGCGTACTGCAGCTCGATCTGGGCGAAGCGCAGCCAGTAGAGGCGCAGCTCGCTGGTCTCGGGCGACTCCTCGAAGCTGTCGGCGCGCTGCAGGCTGGGCGGCAGCAGGGCGACGGCCTCGTCGAGCAGGGCGAGCGCCTCCGCGTAGCGGCCCCGGTCGACGTTGATCGAGGCCATAGCCTCGAGGATGCTGCAGCGCATCACGCGGGAGGTCTTCGTGCCGGTGAGGGCGCGGGCCTGGGCCAGCAGGGACAGGGCCTCGGCGCGCTCGGCCTCGCCGCCGCCGTTGCCTCGGGCGCTGCCCCAGTCGCGCAGGAGCTTGGCGAGCGAGCTGCGGACCTCGATCTGGCGGGCCAGCTCGCCCTCCTGGTCGAAGCTGGCGATGGCCAGGCGGTAGGCGGCGGCGGCGCGGGCGTACTCGTCGGCGCGCTCGCGCGGGTCGGGCGTGCTCTCGGCGATGCGGCCGCGGATGCGGCCCTCGGCGTTGGCGTTCAGGGCGACGGCGCGCACGCTGTCGAACTGAGCGAAGAGGCGCCGCGCCTCGAGCACGCTGCGCAGGGCCTTCTCCATCTGGCCGAGGTCGGCGTAGAGGTGGGCCTGGGTGTTGACGGTCGAGGCGATCCGGTAGACGGCCCCGGTGCGCTCGACCAGCTCGAGGGACTGGGCCAGGTAGCGCAGGCCGCGCTGGGACTCGCCCTGGCGGGCCACGGCGTAGCCGAGGTTGTTGAGGGTCACGGCGCGCAGGCTGTCGACCTCGGGGCCGAGGTCGCGGTAGATGCGGACGGCGGCCTTGTACTTCTCGGCGGCGCTCTGGAGCCGCTCGTTGACGCGCTCGTAGTAGCCCCAGTAGTTGCAGGCGTTGGCCAGGATGAAGTTAGCGTAGGCCGCGTCAGGGTCGCCGGAGGGCATAGCGGCGATGGTCGCCGTCAGCTCGGCCACCAGGCGCTCGTAGTTCTGGGCGATCTGGGCGCCGCGCGGGGCCTTCGCGGGGATGTAGACCTCGGCCTGGAGCTGGGCGGCGTCGAGGTCGCAGCGGGCCAGCAGCGACTGGTCGTAGATCGAGCGGTAGCGCTCGCGCACCCGCTCGGCCAGCGCGATAGCCTCGCTGTAGCGGTCGCGCCCCGGGAGGTGGGCGTTGATGCGCCGGTAGACCCAGCGGATGCCCTCGTCGTAGACGATCTGGTCCCAGGTGAGGCCGCTGGTCAGCAGGCGCTTATGGTAGAGGCGGCCCCAGGCCGTGTCGGGGTCAAAGAAGCGGGCCAGCTCCTCCTGGAGCTGGGCGTCGAAGTCGTCGTCGCGGGCGGCGATAGCGTTGCTGCCCAGCTCGCGGTAGCTCTGGTAGCCGCGCCGCAGGTCGAGCGACATCTGGTAGAACATGCGCTCGACCTGGAGCGTCTGGAGCTTCTGCTGGAGGCGCACGTAGCCGGAGCGTGGGGCGTCGCCGTCGTGGCTGGCGGGGGACTGGAGCTCGGCCATAGTGGCGGTGATCTGTCGGTCGAGGTACTCGATCGTGGCGCGCCACCAGTGGCCGGCCTGCTGGTCGCCGATCTTGCCCAGCAGCAGCTCGTACATCTCGTCGTGGAGGATGATCTCGCCGTCGTCGATGGGCTTGACGAAGACGAACGAGGTCAGCTCGCCGATCTGGGCGCGAAGCTCGTGGGGCTCTACCAGCATGCCCTCGTCGGCCACCACATGGTTGAGCAGAGGGACGCGCAGGCCCTTGCGCAGATAGACGGCCCGGGCGAGCATCTGGGCGAGGTCGAGCCGCTGCGTGTGGAGGTCGGAGACCACCAGGCGCACGAAGGCGTCGCTCAGCTGCTCGGCGTTGTCGGGGTAGCGCTGCTCGAACTCGGCGGGCAGGGCCATAATGTCGATGATCTGGCGCTCGGCGCAGGCCAGGGCGATCGCGAGGACCACCGGGCGTCCGGCGCTGATCGTGTGCAGCACATCGATCTGCTCGTCGCCGAGCTCGACCAGGCCGGCGAACTCGGTGCGGATGTAGTCCCTGGTCTCCTCGGGGGTGAAGGGCTCGACGCCGAGGACGGTCAGGCGGTCGCCGAAGGCGCGGGCGAACAGCTCGCGCTGGCGCGGGCGCGGGCGGCCAGCCAGGATCACCACCGTGTTGGGCAGGCGGGCGACAAGGTTCGCCAGCCAGCTCTCGAGGCGGCCGACCTCGCGGAAGTCGAACTGCTGGGCGTCGGGGATGACCGGGTGGAGCTTTTCGAGGGTGTCGATGAGGAGCACCAGGCGCTGGCGGGTGGCCAGCGCGCTATAGTGCGCGAGGAAGGCCCGCTCGAGCTGGTGGCGCTGGTCTTCCGAGCCCTCGCCCAGCGAGGAGTAGAAGCTCTCGAGGGCGGCCGCGAAGCCCTCGTGCAGCGAGGCGGCGACGCCGCGGCGGTCGGCATCGCGCTGGAGCTGCTCGGCGATGGCGTACATAATCCGGGCCGGCTGGTGGTAGCGGGTCAGATAGAGGTCGATGACCTGTGTGCAGAGCACCCCCTCGCGCTCGAGGCACAGCTCGCGGGCCTCGCTGAGCAGGCGGGTCTTGCCAATGCCGCCCTGGCCCTCGAGCAGGAGGGCCTGCGCGCTTCGCGCGGCGCCGTTGAGCGCCGCGACCACCGTGTCGAGCTCACTCTTACGGCCAATCAGCTTGCGAGCGCTGCGGAAGTATACTTCAGGGGTAGAGGGCATAGCAGATCCCCCCAGCTACGATGTAGGATCGTACACCGTGCCGCCGGCCGCGCCGGGGCTGTACGATGCCGGCATAATAGCACGTCTGCGCCCTCTATAGGTCTGTCGATGCGCGGGCCTCATCCCGCGTCGAGCACGGCGACTATGGCCGTGAGATCAGCGCCGTGGCGCCGCAGCACGGCCGGGAGCTCGGGGTCGGCGGCGATCTGGGCGCGCAGCGCCGCGACGGCCTCTGCGTCCACGTGGTGCCCGTCGGGGCTGGTGAGATAGCGCGCCACGAGCCCGCGCAGCAGCTCGGGCGGGGTCTGCCCCGCGGGGGCCTGGCTGTCGAGGGTGTGCCAGAGCAGCTCGAGCAGGTGCACATGGCGCGAGACCAGCACCTCGTCGAGCATCTGGCGGTAGTAGCCCACGGCGGCGCGCTGGATCGCCGCGTAGCGCTCGGGGTCGGTGCGGCGCAGCGTCCCCGCGATCAGCTGGCGCAAGACGGGCGCCACGCGGTACGAGAGGCAGGCCTGATCCCAGAGCACCAGGTCAAGCTCTTGCAGCTGCTTGATCGTGATCAGCTGCAGGGCCTGGCTGCGCGAGCGGCTCTCCTCGCCGCAGAAGACCATCAGGGCCTGCAAGAGCGGGAGGGCGAACTCGCGCACCACCGAGAGGACCTCGAGGTTGCAGCGCAGCTCGGGGGTGAGCCCCGGCTCGATGCGCTGATAGAGGGCGGCGAGGATGGTGCGCGACAGGGCGGCCTGGTCCCACATGGCGGGGTCGGGGCGCTCGGCCACGAGATCGCGGGCTAGCTCGTTGGCGAGGGGCAGGCCGACGGTGATCTGGTGGACGGCGGCGGCGGCGGCGGGCTCGAGCCCGAGCTGGGCGGCGGTGTCGTCCAGGCCAAGCGGCGCGAGCGTGAAGGTCTCGGCGCGCCGGCGGGTGTCGAACTCGCGCCAGCGCAGGGGTGAGCGGCTGGTGATGACGGCAACCAGGCGCTCGGCCCGCACCAGGGGCAGCAGGAGGCCCCGCTCGACCCAGCCGAAGAGGGCGGGCGCCGAGCGGTGCTCGGCCTCGACCAGCAGCAGCACGGGGGCCTCGATCAGCCCGGCGGCGAAGGCGGCCAGCTCGGCGTCGGCGGCGGCCTCGTCGGCCGCGGGCGCGGGGGAGGGCTGGCC
>JAAXUL010001503.1 GCA_013336035.1 Chloroflexales bacterium | reverse complement strand
AGCAGCTGCGGCGCGCCCCAGGCCGCCGCGCCCTCAGGCGCCGGCCAGGCCGCCGCGCCCTCAGGCTCTGCGCAGGGCGCGGCGGCGGCGCGCGAGCTGAAGATCGGGCTGCTCCTGCCCTACTCCAAGGTCTACGCCGCGCTCGGCCTGGGCGTCACGAATGGTATGACGCTCTACTTCGAGCAGGCCGGCATGCAGGCCGGCGGGCGCCCGATCACCGTGATCAGAGAGGATGAGGAGAACGACCCTCAGATCGCGCTGACCAAAACGCGCAAGTTTATCGAGAGCGACAAGGTCGATCTGATCGCCGGGGTCGTCTCCACGGCGGTGGCCTACGGCATCCGCGACCTGGTGGACTCGGCGAAGACCCACATGATCATCGCCAACGCCGGCGGCAACGACCTGACCCGCAAGCGCAAGAGCCCGTATATCTTCCGCGCCTCGTTCACCTCGTGGCAGGTGAGCAACCCGCTCGGCAAGTGGGTCGCCGACAACCTTACAAAGGAGGCCTACATCAGCGCGGCCGACTACGCCTTCGGTCACGAGTCGGCGGACGCCTTCAAAGAGAGCTTCCAGGCGGCCGGGGGCACCATCCTCGGCGAGGTCTACCCCAAGCTGGGCGCCACCGACTACGCCCCCTTCCTCACCCAGATCGCCCAGGCGAAGCCGAAGTACCTCTACAACTTCTACAGCGGCGCCGACGCGCTCAACTTCCTCAGGCAGTTCGGCCAGTACGGCCTGGGCCAGACGACGAAGCTGCTCGGCGCCGGCTTCTTCGTCGAGCAGGATGTCCTGCCGGGCGCGGGCGATGTCCCCCTTGGCGCCGTCAGCAGCCTGCACTGGGCGGTGACGCTCGATAACCCCGAGAACCAGAAGTTTGTCGCCGACTACAAGGCCCGCTTCAGCAGCGACGCCGACGTGTTCGCGCTCCAGGGCTACGACACCGCCCGCACGATCGTCGAGGCCGTGAACGCGCGCGGCGGCGACACCAGCGACAAGGAGGCCCTCAGCAAGGCCCTCGCCGCGGTCAGCTTCCAGAGCCCGCGCGGCAAGTTCCGCTTCGACCCCGACACCCACCAGGTCATCCAGGACATCTACATCCGTGAGGTCAGGCAGGTCGAGAACGCCCACGTGAATGTGGTCATCGACAAGATCGCCGATGTGCGGGACCCCGGCTAAGGCTGTCCGCGGTGGCGGCGAATGGTAGCGAGCACTGTGCCAGGAGAGATCACCATGGGCTATTTCGAGTCGCGGCCCGCCGAGAGCTTCGAGTTTCAGGAGGTCCTCTACGCCAAGCAGGACTGGGTGGCGCGGATCACGATCAACCGGCCGCAGGTCTACAACTCGTACAGCACCTCGGCGCTCCGCGAGCTGACCGCCGCCTTTCAGGACGCCGCCTTCGACGACCAGGTCGGCGTGATCGTCTACACCGGCGCGGGCCACCACGCCTTCTGCACCGGCGGCGATGTCAAGGAGTACGGGTCCGAGTACACCGCCCGCCCCCGCGACTACTGGAAGTACATGGGGCTGTTCAAGGGCTACATCGAGAGCATCGTGAACAGCGGCAAGCCGGTCGTCGCCCGGCTCAACGGCATGGCCGTCGGCGGCGGCAACGAGTCGAACCTGGCCTGCGACCTGGCGGTGATGGCCGAGCACGCCTGGATCGGCCAGGTCGGCACGCGCGTGGGCAGCGTGGCCGGCGGCGGCGCGACCCAGTGGCTGCCGATCACGGTCGGCGACCGGCGCGCCCGCGAGATGCTGCTGCTCAACGAGCGTATCCCGGCCGCCAAAGCCCTCGAGTGGGGCCTCGTCAACCAGGTCGTGCCCTCGGTGGTGCGCGACGGCGCCTTTATCGAG
>JAAXUL010000703.1 GCA_013336035.1 Chloroflexales bacterium | reverse complement strand
ATCCTGGTAGACCTTATTCTCAAAATTCTCGACCATCTTGCCGGCACCGCGCGCCACGCACGAGAGCGGGTCCTCCGCGATATGGACGGGCATCTTGGTCTCGGCGGCGATGCGCTTATCGAGGCCGTGGAGCAGCGAGCCGCCCCCGGCGAGGGTGATGCCGTGCTCCATCACATCGGCCACCAGCTCGGGGGGGGTCTCCTCGAGGGCCAGGCGCACCTCCTGGATGATCGCGTTGACCGGGCCGGCGATACCCTCGCGGATCTCGACCGAGCTGACCTCGACGGCCTTAGGCAGGCCGGTGAGCAGGTCGCGGCCGCGCAGCACGACCTTGATCTCCTCCTCGAGGGGGTAGGCCGAGCCAGCGGCGATCTTGGCCCGCTCGGCCATGCGCTCGCCGATCAGCAGGTTGTACTCGCGGCGGGCGAACTGCATGATCGCCTCGTCGATCTCGTCGCCGGCGGTGCGGATCGAGTGGTTGATCACGATCCCGCCGAGCGAGATCACGGCCACCTCGGTCGTGCCGCCGCCGATATCGACGATCATGCTGCCGATCGGCTCGTCGACTGGCAAGCCGGCGCCGATTGCCGCGGCCATCGGCTCCTCGACCACATAGGCCTCGCGGGCCTTGGCGTTCAGGGTCGCGTCGCGGGCGGCCCGCTTCTCGACCTCGGTCACGCCGGAGGGCACGCCGACCACCACGCGGGGGCGCGGGTCCATCAGGCGTACGGCCGAGTAGGCGTGGGCCTTCTTGATAAAGTAGGCCAGCATCTTCTCGACCACATCGAAGTCGGCGATCACGCCATCTTTGAGCGGGCGCACAGCGATAATATTCGCGGGCGTCTTGCCCACCATCGCCTTGGCCTCGGCGCCCACGGCGTGGACCCGCTTGGTCTTGGCGTCGA
The DNA here is from genome assembly GCA_013336035.1 of Chloroflexales bacterium. Lineage (GTDB taxonomy): Bacteria > Chloroflexota > Chloroflexia > Chloroflexales > Chloroflexaceae > CAIWXH01. Next base: position 3,890 of record JAAXUL010000703.1, on the reverse strand, counting down.
TCGCCACCACCGAGGGCTCGCTGATCACAATGCCTTTGCCGCGGACGTGGACGAGTGTGTTGGCCGTGCCCAGGTCGATGCCAAGGTCGCGGCTGAAGGCGCCAAACAGCGAGTTGATCGGGTTAAAGCCCACGTTCTGCTCCGGTCGACAGCTCCCGATAGGAGGGAGCGTGCGAGGGGCATCGCCCCTCTGAGGTAAGAGTTCACGCTGTAGCGAAGGTCGATCTTTTCCAAGATACCGGGAGTGAATTATAGCACAGGCGGCACACGAAGACCGCAGGCCCCGCCCGCTACCACTTTTATACCATAGAGAGACCGGGGGCCTCGCCTGATAAGAAGGTGACGCGGCGATTTGACTTTTGCTTGTGTTTGTGCGACAATAGGCCCCGCCGTGAGCTTAAATCCTACGGTTCCACCGTGCAAACAAGCGGGCAGGCTAGGGTACGTCAGGGCGGTTGGTCGTCGTTGGTATGGTTCTTACACGAGTCCTATACCGGCGCTGCTGCTAGGACTTCTGGCTCCCCGTGAGCTGGAAGATTTTTATTGTTGTGAGCACCTCGGTATTGCGCCCAGTCTATCCGTTCACCGCGATCGTCGGCCAGGAGCGGCTGAAGCGAGCTTTGATCCTTAACGCGATCAACTCGCGGGTTGGCGGCGTCCTGATCCGTGGCGAGAAGGGCACAGCGAAATCTACGGCTGTGCGCGGCCTCGCCCGGCTCTTGCCCTCGATCGCTGTTGTCGACGGCTGCCCATACTCCTGCCAGGCCGACCGCCCCGCCGGCCTCTGCGCCACCTGCCAGAGCCGCGCCGACGCCGGCGAGACGCTCCCCACCCATGGTCGGGCCACCCGCCTCGTCGAGCTGCCTGTCTCGGCCTCGGAGGATCGCGTCGTCGGCTCGCTCGACCTCGAGCACGCGATCACCGAGGGCCAGCGCCGCTTTGAGCCTGGGCTGCTCGCCCAGGTCAACCGCGGCCTGCTCTATGTAGATGAGGTCAACCTGCTCGACGACCATCTCGTGGACCTACTGCTCGACGCCGCCGCCATGGGTGTTAACACGGTTGAACGTGAGGGCGTGAGCATTTCGCACCCCGCGCGCTTCATCCTGGTGGGCACGATGAACCCCGAGGAGGGCGAGCTACGCCCGCAGCTCCTCGACCGCTTCGGCCTCGCTGTCGAGGTGGCCGGCCTGGTCGATGTGCCCTCGCGCGTGGCCGTGATCGAGCGGCGCCTCGCCTACGAGAGCGACCCGCAGGCCTTTATGGCCGCCTGGCAGCCGGCCGAGGACGAGCTCGCCGCCCGTATCGTGGGCGCACGCGAGCTGCTGCCCATCGTCCAGATGGACGGCTCCGACATGGCCGCCGTGGCCAGCCTGTGCATCGAGCTTGGCGTAGACGGCCACCGCGCCGACCTCACCATCCTCGAGACGGCCCGCACCCACGCCGCCCTGAGCGGCCGCACCCGCCTCGGCGTCGAGGATATCCGCATCGCTGCCGAGCTGGCCCTGCCGCACCGGATGCGACGCCAGCCGTTTGCGGAGATTAAGCTTGACGAGCAGCGCGTCGCGGCCATTCTCGAGCGGAGCGGCAAGCCCGCCGACGCCGGCGCGAGCGACGAGGTAAAAAAAAAGGGTGAGATAGGCGAGAAGACCGACAGCAGCGAGGGCGGCGACGAGAGCGGCAGCGGCGGCCAGGTTACGCCGATCGGCAGCGCCGGCAGCGCTGATGTGAGCGGCCAGATCAATGATAAGAACACCGGTGGCAAGCAGTTCGAGGCGGACCAGATGTTTCGCGCCCGTCGCCTCGAGGGCCACGGCGACAGGCAGCAGCGCCGCTCGCCGGGCAAGCGCACCCGCACGCGGACCACGCGCAAGCAGGGGCGCTATATCAAGAGCCAGCGCGTGCTCCGCGTCACCGACCTGGCCTTCGACGCCACCCTGCGCGAGGCCGCCGTCTACCAGCGCAAGCGCCGCGACGAGCTGACCCATACCATCGCTATGCCCCACCGGCGACGACCGAAGGTGCTGCTACAGAAGAGCGACCTGCGCCAGAAGGTGCGGGTGCGCCGCACGCGCAACGCCGTCTGCTTCGTGGTCGACGCCAGCTGGAGCATGGCCGCCGAGGAGCGCATGCAGGCCACCAAGGCGGCGGTCCTGTCGCTGCTACGCGACGCCTATCAGCGCCGCGACCGTGTGGGCCTCGTCAGCTTCCAGCGCGACTATGCGCGGATCCTGCTGCCGCTCACCAACAGCGTCGAGCTGGCTCAGAAGCGGCTCCAGACCATGCCCACCGGCGGCAAAACCCCGCTGGCACGTGGAATGCTCACAGCGTTCGAGCTGCTTGAAAAGGCGCGGCGCCAGGATGAGGAGATCCTCCCCTTGCTGGTGCTGCTCACCGATGGCCAGGCCAATGTGGCGATCAGCAGCCTGCCCCCCCAGCAGGAGGCCTACCAGATAGCTGAGCTGATCGCGGCACACGAGATCCGCGCGATCGTGATCGACACCGAGCACCCAAGCTTCGAGCGGGGCCTCTCGCGTCGGCTGGCCGAGCACCTTAAAGGTGCGTACTATAGGCTTGAGGATCTGAGCGAAGGCGGCCTTGTGCAGGCCGTGCGCCGCCAGATGCAAATGTAATAGGGACCGTCACACGTAGGAGGGATGCAGGAGATGACCGACCAGGTAAGTAGGAACGAGTCCGCCGAGAGCGAGCTGCTTGACACGCTGCTCGACGCAGCGGACGCTCCGGCGGCTCAGGACGCGGCGGCCACGCCGGAGCCCACGGCGGAGGCTGAGCCCGCGGCCCAGCCTACCCCTGAGCCGGCGGCCGAGGAGCCCGTCGCCCAGGCGGCGGACACGCAGCCCGCTGTCGAGACGGCCGACCAGGACGCCGCCCCCGTGGCCGAGGATGGCACGGCTCAGGGTGAGTCCGAGGGTGAGGCGAGCGGCGCCAGCTTTACGCCCGTTGCCGAGGAGGGCGCCCGCCCGCGCAAGCTCAAGGATCTGCATGCTGGGATGGAGCTTGAGGGCCGTGTGACCTCGATCGCACTCTATGGTGTCTTCGTGGATATCGGCGTCGGCCGTGATGGCCTCGTCCACATCTCGGAGATGAGCGACACCCGCATCGACACCCCGTCCGATGTGGTGCAGATCGGCGATGCCGTCAAGGTGCGCGTCAAGAGCGTGGACCCCGAGGCCCGCCGTATCAGCCTCACGATGCGCTCGGGCAGCGGCGAGAAAGAGAAGGTCGAGGGCAACCGCGGCAGCCGCGGCGGCCGGCCCAAGCGCGCCGAGGTCGATAAGGATCGCCTGTCGTCGATGCGGGTCGGCGATGTTGTCGAGGGCGCGATCACCGGCTACGCCCCCTTCGGCGCCTTCGCCGATATCGGCGTGGGCAAAGATGGCCTCGTCCACGTGAGCGAGCTTGCCGAGGGTCGGGTCGAGAAGCCCGAGGACGCGGTAAAGGTCGGCGACCGCTTCCTGTTCAAGGTGCTCGAGGTTGACCCCGAGGGCACCCGGATCAGCCTGAGCCTGCGCCGCGCCCAGCGCTCGCAGAAGATGCAGGGCCTCGAGCCGGGCCAGGTCCTTGACGGCACGGTCAGCGGCATCGCCCCCTTCGGCGCCTTTGTCGATATCGGCGTTGGCCGCGACGGCCTCGTCCATATCTCGGCCCTCTCGACCAGCCGGGTCAACAAGGTCGAGGATGTGGTCAAGGTTGGCGACAGGGTCCAGGTCAAGGTTATTGAGGTCGACCAGCAGAGCAAGCGGATCAGCCTGACCATGCGCCTCGAGGATCCCGAGGGCGGCGTCGGGTCCGACGACGAGGATTACACCTCGGCGGGGGGTGGCTCGGCCGCCTCGCGGTCCGCCCCCAGCGCGGCGGCCCGCTTCGCCTCG
>JAAXUL010000102.1 GCA_013336035.1 Chloroflexales bacterium | reverse complement strand
GCCGGCCGCGAGGGGCGGGGCGGCTCCACGGGCCAGGGGCGCGAGCTCCAGCCGCGGCCCACAGGCGGGGCACGCGTTCGGCTGGGCGTGGAAGCGGCGGTCGAGGGGATCCTCATACTCGGCGCGACAGGCGGGGCAGAGGGCGAAGGCGCCCATGGTGGTCAGCGGGCGGTCATAGGGCACATCGAGCACGATCGTGAAGCGCGGGCCGCAGTTGGTGCAGTTGATGAAGGGGTAGCGGTAGCGGCGGTCGGCCGGGTCGAGCAGCTCGCGCAGGCAGTCGGCGCAGAGGGCGCTGTCGGGCGCGATCAGAGTCCGGCGCTCGGCGCCGGCCTGGCTGTGGGCAATAGTAAACTCGTGGTCGCCGCGCGGCCCCAAAGGCACGGCCTCGATAGCGTCGATCTGGGCCAGGGGCGGGGCCTGGTCGCGCAGCGAGCGGGCGAAGGCCGCGAGGGCGCCGGGCTCGCCCTCGACCTCGATCGTGACCCCGGCGCTGTCGTTGCGCACAAAGCCGCCCAGGCCGCAGCGCAAGGCTAGCCCGTAGACGAACGGCCGGAAGCCGACGCCCTGCACGACGCCCTGCACCACGATGCGCTGGCGCTCACTCATCGCGCACCTTACTCAAGCAATCCAGAATCCAGCACCCAAAATCCACAACCCCCTGCCCGCTACGGCACGAGAGCTCGAAGATCGGCGCGTGGGGGTTGAGGGCGCGCACCGACTCGTAGAACTGCTCGCGCTCGAAGTCCACCAGCTCGATCAGGTCGACTTTGTTGAGCACAATCACGTCGCTGACGGCGAAGATCTCGGGGTACTTGATCGGCTTATCGTGCCCCTCGGCGGCGCTGAGCAGGCAAAGCTTCATCTGCTCGCCGAGGGCCCAGTGCGTCGGGCAGACCAGGTTGCCCACGTTCTCGACAAAGACGATGTCGAGCTGGCCCAGCTCAAGGCGCTCTAGCGCGCGGCCGACCATGGCGGCCTCGAGGTGGCAGCTGCCGCCGGTGTTGATCTGCACAGCGTCCGCGGCGCCGGCCGCGAGGACTCGCTCAGTGTCAATGCTGCCGGCGATGTCGCCCTCGATCACGCCGACACGCGCGTGGGCGCGCAGGACCTCGAGGGTCTTGATAATCAGGCTAGTCTTGCCGGCGCCCGGCCCGGCAATCACATTGACCGCCAGGACGCCCGCGGCGGCGAGGCGCCGGCCGTTGGCCGCGGCTATCTGGTCGTTGTTCTCGAGCAGGCTCTTGACGATCGCGACCGTCTTGATACCGTAGGCGGCGCCGACCTCCTTGTGCATAGTCATACTTCAACCTCCATACTCTCGATCAGCAGCTCGCGCCCGTCGCTCGTGATCTGGCCGACCGTGGCGCAGATCGGGCAGCGGAAGCTCTCGCCGGAGGGCGCATAGCACTGCTGGCACGCGGCGCAGTAGAAGCTCATCGGCGTGCGACGGATGTGCAGCGCGGCGCCGTCGCAGAGCCTGCCGGGCGTCAGCATGTCAAAGTAGAACAACAGCGAGTCATCTACGAAGCTGGCCCGCTCGCCGATCACCAGATTGATCGCCCTGACCCTGTGCGCGCCAGCCCGCCGGGCGTGATCCTCGACCGTGTCGAGCAGCGAGGCCATGATTGACAGCTCGTGCATTGGGCTACCCCTTGCGGTTGCCGCAGCGTGGGCACTGCACCTCGAGCATCAGGCCGAACCAGATCCCGTCGCAGCGGCCGCACCACTTGCCGTAGAGCTGCTGGTCGCCGACGCCCAGCTGCACCGAGAGCTTGCTGAAGCCGAGGAACTTGTACGATGTGCGGCTCAGCTCGCGCAGGTCGGTGATGGGTGGAGGGTGGCCTTGTTCCGGCATATCACTCATCGGCGGGCTCCTCGCCGTGCCAGAGCAGCACACGATTATTGCCAGAGTCGGCGACGGCCAGCACGCCGCCCACGGCGCCGATCCCGTACGGCCAGCAGAGAGTGTCGCGGCCCGCCAGCTTCCAGCGGTTCTCGCCGCTCTGGTCGAAGTCGGCCTGGCCAAAGACTTTATCGGGCGCGGCCCCGGTCGCCGGCGTCGGCGTAGCCCAGAGCAGCAGGCGCGAGTTGCCCGTATCGGCGACGACGATCTGCCCGCCCCAGAGGGCCGCCCCGTAGGGGAAGCGCAGTGTCGCAGCGCCCAGGCGGTAGCCCCGGTTATCGCTCACGGCGACAAAATCGGGCTGGCCGAGGGCCCGGTCGGCAGGCGCGTTCGGCTCGACCGGCAGGCGATCCCAGATCAGCACCCGGTTGTTGCCGGCGTCGGCCAGCAGCAGGCGCCGGCCGTCGCTGGCGAGGCCGTGGGGCCAGCGCATGCTCGCGGCCGTGGGCGCGCCGCCGGCGTTCTCCTCGCCCCCGGCGAAGTCAGCCTGGCCGAGCACCAGGTCGGCGGGCCGACCCGGCTCGTCCGGCAGCGCGCTCCAGACCAGCACGCGCCGATTGTTGCTGTCGGCCACGTAGAGCCGCTGGCCGTCGGTGGCCAGGCCGTAGGGCCAGTACAGCGTGTCGGCCCGCGGCCGGCCCCCGCGGTTGAGCTCGCCCGCGCCGAGGCTCGCCTGGCCGAGGGCCAGGTCGGCGGGGACGTCAGAGGCGCGCGGCAGCTCGCGCCAGATCAGCACGCGGTGGTTCCAGGCGTCGGCCACCAGCAGCCGCCCCCGCCAGACCAGCACGCCCGTAGGGACGAACATGCTGCGGGCGCTGACCGGGCCGCCGCGGTTGCGCGCGTCGCTCGCGAAGCCGGGCTGGCCGAGGACCAGATCGGGCGGCGTGCCGTCCTCCTCCGGCAGCTCGCGCCAGATCAGCACGCGGTGGTTGCCGGTGTCGGCGACGACCAGGGGGCCGCCCGGCTGCGCCCAGCAGCCCCGCGGGCCGAACATGCTGGCGCGGGTGGGCACCGCCGCCTCGGGCACGAAGCGCCCCGGCTGCGCCCCCAGGATCGTGTCCGCGGGGCGGATCGCCACGGCCGGCTGGAGGGTCGCGCTCATACGCGCACCTCGATCTGGCCGGCGCGAACGCGCACAGGGCACGGCTCGAGCTGCACCTCGGGCGCGGTCAGACACTCGCCGCTCGCGATCAGGTAGGCGAAGCCGTGCCAGGGGCAGGTCAGGACGCCGCCCGAGAGGTCGCCGTCGTGGAGCGGCATGGCCATGTGGGCGCAGGTGTTGTGGTAGCAGACCGGCCGGCCGTCCACCATAGCCAGGATGAGGTCGCCGCCCTCGACGACGACGCGCCGCAGCACGCCGGGCGCCAGCTGCGCGAGGGGCAGGGCGAGCCGCCAGCCGTCGGCCGGGTCATAGGGCGGGGGCGGCGAGCCGGCGACGCCGATCGTGGCCGGGCTGATCAGCGCCCCGCTAGCGGGCGCGTCCTCCACCAGCTCGATCCGCTCCAGCTCTGGCAGATGCCGGCGCAGCGCCTGCTCGACGCCGTTGCGCAGCGTCGCCTGCGAGCCGGGACAGCCCTGGCAGGCGCCGGCCAGGCGCAGCCGCACCGTGCCGCCCTGCAGCTCGACCAGCTCGACCTCGCCGCCATGGGAGTGGATGTAGGGGCGCACCTCGTCGAGGGCCATCTGCACGCGGGCGCCGGGCGGCGGCCTCAGAATCTCGTGGAGCATCAGGATCGCGCGCACCGCCGGGTCCTGGGCCAGCTCGCGCAGAGCGGCGAGGGTAGACTCCTCCTGCTTCAGGCGCCGCACGATGCGCACCAGGGCCTCGCGGTGGATGGCCTCGACGGCCTCCTTAAGCTGGATGCCGAGCGCGCGCGCAGCGGCATCCTCGAGCCCGAGCAGCTCGTCGGTCAGGCGATCCACCTGCTCTGCCAGCTGATCAAAGTCCATGCTCACTCTCATCTGCGAGGCGCATCAGGCGATTTTGATATTCCGCAGCAGAAAGGGCGTGACGCCGCCGGCGACCAGGCCGCCCAGCAGGGTCGCCAGCCAGAGCGGGCCGCCGGCGTAGGCCGCCAGGATGCCGACGAGGGCGCCGACGGCTGACGCGGCGGCCGCGCGCAGGGCGGTGCCCCAGAAGTCCTGCAGCAGCGACCCGCGCAGGGCGAGGGTCGTCGACGACCACAAGAAACCTACCAGGTCACGCATCGCGTTCTCTCCACAGTGTGAGGCCCACAAGAGCGTCGTTCATGGCCAGCCACGCGGGCTACTGGCCCAGGACAAGCAGGGCGACGAGCAGGATCAGGATGGACGCGGCAAGGCCGCTCGGCATGCCCATCATGGCGCCGAGGGTCGAGGCCAGATCGGCGCCGAGGCTCTTACGCCCGACGAGCAGGCCGCCGACGACCCCGCCGACGACCCCGCCGACGAAGCCTACGAGCAGCGCGATGAAGATGGTGAGCGCCATAGCAGCCTCGCTTGCATAGCCGAGCCTCACTCCCCAACCCTCTCTCCGCTATGGAGAGGGGGCGCCGCGACAGCGGCAGAGTTGAGGTCTGCGGCGTGTCCACCAGAGATTATGGTCAGCTGGTCGCGCTGTACGGCGGCGATGGCCTCGGCGACCGTGCGGGCCTGATCGGCGAGCCCCTCGGCGCGGAAGATCTCGAGGGCCTCGTCGTAGCAGTGCTCGGCCAGGCCGAGCATCTGCAGGCGCTCCTCGGCCGGCAGGTTCGCGTAGGCGTTGGCCAGGTTGCTCATCGTGACGGCGTACTCGACCGGCGCGCGATGCCGGCTGCGCACACGCAGAGCCTCGTGGTAGGCCTCGATCGCTCGGTCGAGCTTCTCGATGCGGTCGCCCGAGGGCAGGTACTGGAGCGCGTTGCCCAGATTGTTCTGGACCATCGCGTACTCACGCGGGTGCTCCTCGATCGTGTAGACCTTGAGCGCCTCCTGCATCGACTGGATGGCGAGGGCCTGGCGCATCACGTCGCGCTCCGGGTCCATGGGCAGCTTGAGGTAGGCTGTGGCCAGGTTGTTGTGGATCAGGGCGTACTCGGCGGGGTGCGTCGCCAGGGTGAAGGAGCGCAGGGCCTGCTGGTAGCAGTTGATCGCCCTGAGCAGGTTCGCGCGGGTGTCGCCGTCGAGGCCCTGCCAGGCGCTGCCCTCGTGCATATGCACCGTCGCGAGGTCCTCGGGCGCGCCCGAGCGCTCGAAGAGCTGGGCGGCGCGCTGGTAGCACGCCAGCGCGCGCCGCGGCCCGTCTGCGTCGTCGTGGGCCTGGTAGGTGTCGCCCAGGGTAGCCAGAAGACGCGCCGCGAGCAGCGGGTTGGTCGCGGTCGGGCAGCGCTCCACGGCCTCGGCCAGTAGCACGATGGCGGCCTGAACCTCGCCAGGGCCTGTGGCGTGGACCAGGGTCATGGTCGCCAGGCCGGCGAGCACCAGGGCATAGACGGTTGGCGCGAAGGCCGGGTCGATCAGGCCGAGGGCGGCATCGGCCTCGCGACGGGCCGCCTCGATGCGCCCCTGACGCTCGAGGGCCTGGGCCCGCACCCAGCGCGCCAGGGCGGCCTGGGCCCCGCGCCCATGGCCGGCGAAGATCGTCGCCGCCTCGTCGAGGCGGGCCATAGACTGCGCTAGCCCGTAGCCCGCCTCCAGGTCGAGGATCGACAGTGACAGGAGGGCCTCGGCCCTGGCGCAGAGCGAGAGGGCGGGCACGTGGGCGAGGGCGCGGGCCTGCGCGAGGGCCTGCTCGCGCTGCGCCCAGTCGCGGGCGCGGGCGGCCGCCCAGCCCGCGCGGACCACGCGCCAGAGCTCGGCCTCGGGCGTGGCGAGCGGCGCGAGGGCGGCGGCGGCGGCGGCGGCGGCGGCGGGCGAGGGGCGGTCGAGCAGGGTGGCGAGGGCAGCGGCCAGCGGGGCGGCCTGCTCGGGCAACGTCGTCAGCTCGTCGGGTGGCGACAGGAGGCCGAGGCCGCCGGCGACCAGGCCAAGGGGCGGCGCGGCGGGCGTGATCATCGCCGCGCCCCAGCGCGGCCAAGCGATCACCAGGGCCCCCTGCTCGCGCGCCAGGGCCTGGGCCTGCGATACCAGGGCCGGCCGCTCGCCGGTCGCCGGCAGGTCGGCCGCCGGCAGCCCGCCGGTGATCAGGGCTGGGGAGGGATGCGCGCTCATAAGACTTTTTCCTGTGTGACCTGCGCGTGGCCGACGACTCCGAGCTCGAGGGCGATCCCGTGCCGCGTCGCGTCCCAGCAGGGCGTAAAGGACCGCTCGAGGTCCTCGGGCAGGCCGTGGTCGCGCAAGAAACCCTGGACCACGGCGGCGCGGTCGCCGCGCAGGTTCACCTGCTTGAGCAGGAAGCCGCCGGCCCGCTCGGCGCGCACCGGCAACACCCAGAGGCGCCCCGGCTCGGCCTCGTAGAGCAGGATCAGACCGTGCATGCCGCTGAAGTAGCGCTCGTAGCAGACGACATTCAGCCGCAGGCTGCCGCGGGCCAGCCAGATCCGCGGCTCATCCGGCGTGGGCGTAGTCACGCTGCACCTCCTCGACGATCAGCGCCGCCACCTGCTCGGCCCCGGCCCGCGCCGCCGGGCTCAGCTCCAGCCCATAGTCCAGGCTGGCCACCTGGATGAGATAGACCACGATGTCCGTCGGGAAGCGCTCCTTGTAGATCATGCGCCCGACGGCCAGGGCGTGCTGCCAGCGGAAGTTGTGCAGCGACAGGGTGCCGGGCGGCGGCAGGTCGGCGAGCTGCTCGCCCGGCACCCTGTAGAGCGTCCCCGGGGCGGCGCCGGCCTGCGCCGCGTCGATCAGGATCACGCGCCGCGCGCCCTCGAGGTGGAACATCACATCCATCCCGCCCGTCCCGGCGTCCACCAGGCGCACCATGTCGGGCAGGCCGCGGCGGCGCAGATCGTGGATCACGCGGACCCCGACCCCGTCGTCCGAGCGGTTGGTGTTGCCGCAGCCAATGATTATAAGCATGGGTGCTGCTGGATTTTGGATTGCGGAGGCGCTCAACCCAAAATCCAAGCTCGGTAATCCAAAAGCGCTACGGCACCTGGAAGCGGGCCAGCTCTTTGTCGGTCCTGGCGTCGTGGACGTGGACGGTGCAGACCAGGCACGAGTCGAACGAGCGCGCACAGTGGCCGACCTCGACCGGGTCTGTGGGGTCGGCGATCGGCGCACCGATCAGCGAGTGCTCGATCGGCCCGATGGCGCCGCCGACGTCGCGCGGGCCGACGTTGATCGTGGTGGGGGCCACGATCTGATAGCTCTCGATCTTGCCGCCCTTGATCTTCACCCAGTGGGCCAGGGCCCCGCGGATGGCCTCGGTGGCGCCGAAGCCCTCGCCGTCGCTCTCCTTCGGCTTCAGGTAGAACGGCTCGCGCAGGGTAACGGCGTCGAGGCTCTCGATAGTCTTGTTGTAGTACTTGCAGGCCTCGTGCATGCGCGACCAGGCGCGCAGCATCACGCTGGGCCCCAGCTCGTCGAACAGGCTCTTGAACAGAGGGTCGTAGTCCTGGTGGGGGGCCGCCTCGGGCCGCCCGGCGATCACCTCGCGGGCCAGCGAGCCGGCCTCGACCACCATGCCGTCATAGCGCGGGGCTTTGGCCCATGAGTACTTATTACTGCCGGCGCCGGCCGGGTCGACCGGGTTGGTCACCCCGTCGAAGGGGTGGCGGGCGTCCTGGCCCGCGTACCACGAGTGGGCCACATGCTCGGCGAGCCTGGCCTGGTCGAAGTCGTGGTAGGCCTGGCCGTCGTAGATTCCGCTGCGGAACTGCAGGGCGGCGTTGCGCCCGGCGATGGTCGGCCGGTTGTACATGCTGTGGTGGGGCGCGAAGCCGTAGGCGATATACTTGCCGACGCCGCCGCCGTACTTGTCGAGGCCCACATCGCGGCTGTAGCGCACCAGGAAGCCAAGGTCCGAGTCGCGATGCCGGGGCGACTCGTCCATCCAGGCCTGGAAGTCGGCCCAGCTCTTGATCGCCAGGTAGCGCTCGATCGAGCAGCCGAGCCAGTACTTCTCGAGCCACTCGTTCCGCCAGTACTCGAGGATGGCCCGCGAGCGCGTCATATCCGAGAGCGTCGGCGCGCACATGACGCCGCCGGGCACCATGTAGCTCGAGTGGGGCCACTGGCCGCCGAAGATGGCGTAGACCTCGACCGGCTTGTTCGAGAGGGTGACGCCCTGCTCGTACGAGGTGCCGACGAAGGGCGCGTAGCGGCGCACGGCCTCGGGGTAGAGCGGGCTGTGCGCGTACTTCTTGTTGGTGAAGTCGATCGCGAATAGGGCGTAGTACCAGCGCGGGATGCTCTGCATGCTCTCGGTGAGCTGGCCGACGTTGCGGAGCAGGATGGCGTTGGGCGGCACCTCGGTCTTCCAGGCGACGTCGAGGGCCCAGGCCGCGCAGGTCAGGTGCGAGGCGCCGCAGATGCCGCAGGCGCGCGGGGTTACGATCAGGCCGGCCTGCGGGTCCTTGCCCTTGAGGATGATCTCGAAGCCGCGGAACAGCTCGGCCCGCGCCCAGGCGTTGACCACAACGCCGTCCTGCACATCGACCTTGATGTCGAGGTCGCCCTCGACCCGTCCGACCGGCGAGATATCAAGGGTCTGGATGGTCATGCTCGCCCTCCCCTATACGACAAAGATATCGTGCTCAACCCACTTCGGCGCCGAGTCCTTGGCCTTGGCCGAGTGGACGACGTATTTCTTCTTGTCGACGCCCTCCGGGAGGTCGACCGGCACGCCCATGACGGTCTGGGTCTTGAAGACTGTGCCGACTTTAAGATCGTGGTGGGGGAACTCGGGCTCGGTGCAGCCGATGCAAGGCATGCCGGCGCGGGTCTTCGATGACTGGCGGTTCCAGAGGATGCGGTTGCAGGGCGAGTGGGTCATCGGCCCGCGGCAGCCCAGGTCGTAGAACAGGCAGCCGTTGCGCTGGGCGAACTGGGTGGCGCTGACTTTGTAGGCGAAGTGCATATTGCGGGTGCAGCCCGTCTGGGTGAAGGTAGAGAAGAAGGTCGAGGGGCGCTGCACGTCGTCGAGGGCCAGGTCGCCGGCGCGGCCGGTGGCCACGGCCACTAGCACCTGGGTGACCCAGTCGGGGTGGCAGGGGCAGCCGGGCACATTGATCACCGGCAGCCCGGCCTTCGAGCGGTAGCCCGCGCCGAGGAAGCCGCCCCTCTGGCGCTTGAGGAACTGTAGGCCGACCGACTGGGTGGGGTTGGGCTCGGTGGCGGGGATGCCGCCCCATGTCGCGCAGTCGCCGAGGGCCACCGTAAACTGCGCGACGCCGGCCAGGTCCTGGACCCAGTCCTTCATCGGTCGGCCGGCGAACATGTTCATGCGGCCGCTGTTGTTCGGGCCCAGGACGACGGTGCCCTCGAAGACGAAGACGTCGAGCTGGATGGCCCCGCTCACGACGTTGCTCAGCAGCTGCTTGAGGTTGTCGCCCAGCTCGAGGCCGAGGGACGGGTGCCAGAGGATGTTGAAGCCGAAGTCGGTCACCAGGTCGCAGGCGCTTGGCTCTTCGGCGTTCAGAAACGACATGGTGTTGCCGCTACATGCGCCGCCCTGGAGCCAGAGGAGATTTGTCATAGACGCGTGCCCTCCTAATACTATTGCTCGATTGAGACGAATCGAGTAGCATGAGGGCATCGCGCGGCGAGGTTGGACTACCAGGTTTGTCTTCGCCGCGCGGTGCCGGGGCGTAGGGCTTTGCTCTACGCCCTCTCTGTGCGCCGGTCGTCGATAATTGTCCCTCCTTTCACAAATTTACCAGGCCAAATAAAAAGCAGCGAGTGGGCCACAGGGGCCGTCGCTGCCCAGATCAGTCGCTATGTTCGCGCATATGGCGCCCGACCTCGTCCAGATAGCGGCGCGCCACGGGGGCTGTCGTCGGCGACAGGGCGCAGGCCTGCTCGAGGTCGGCCGCGGCGGCATCAAGGGCCTCGCGGCGGGCCTCGGCGTCGTGTGAGCTGAGGGCGCGGTCGCGCAGGGCCACGCCGCGGTTAAGCAGCGTGCTGGCCATCCGCTCGGCCACGGCCTCGAGCCCGCCGCTCTGTCGCAGCTGCTGGAGCGAGCGGCCGTAGTCGACGATGGCGGCTGTCAGGTCGCCCTGGTAGTGGTAGGCAAGGCCGCGGTTGTTATAGATCTCGGCCCGCCGCTCGCGGGTCTCGACACGCCCCTTCAGGCCGGGCGCCTGGCGCTCGAGCTCGGCGCTGAAGTCGGCGATGGCGCCAGCCAGATCGCCGAGCTCCAGGCGCGCGCAGCCGCGGTTGAAGTGGACGCCGACGGCCTGGGGGCTGCGGGTGAGGGCCCGCGAGAAGTCCTCGACCGCTCCGGCGAGGTCGCCCGCGAGCATGCGGGCCATCCCGCAGATGTTGAAGCCGTCCTCGATCCAGGGGTTGAGGCGCAGCGCCGCCTCATAGTCGGCGATGGCGCCGGCCAGGTCGCCCTGCTCGGCGCGGGCGTTGCCGCGGTTCATCAGGCTGTCGGTGTCATTCGGCTGGAGGGTCAGGGCGATGTCGTAGGCCGCAATTGCGCCCGCGAGGTCGCCCTGGCGGCGCAGCAGCAGGCCGCGGTTGTAGTGGGCCGCCGCGCGCTGTGGATCTGTCACCGCGCGGTGGGCCAGGGCCTGGGCGTAGTCGGCGAGGGCGCCGTCATCGTCGTCGAGCTGGAAGCGCGCCACGCCGCGGTAGAGCAGCGCGTCGAGCAGATCGGGCTGCAGGGTCAGGGCCAGCGAATAGTCGGCCACGGCGGACTGGTAGTCTCGGCGCTGATACTGGGCGTTCCCGCGATTGTAGTAGGCCTCGGCGAGGGCCTGGCGCCGAGGCCCGGCGGCAACCCCCTGGCGCAGATACAGCTCGATCGCCGCGCTCAGGTCGGCCACCGCGCTGATCGCCTTGCCGGTCTGGTAGGCGATCAACCCACGGTAGGCGTAGGCCTCGGCCTGACTGGGGTCGTGGTCGATGGCGCGGCTATAGTCCTCGGTGGCGCCGGGCAGGTCACGGCGGATGAAGCGCGAGTGGCCGCGCAGCCCGTAGAGCCGGGCCGCGAGGGGGCCGCGCTCGCCGGCGGGCAGGGCGTCGAGCGCGCCCGAGTAGGCCTCGATCGCGCCCGCATGGTCGCCGCGCTCGAAGCAGGCCTGGCCTGTGACGATAGCCGCGCCGGCGAGGGCTTCCCAGTTCTCAACCCGCTGCGTCATCAGCGTGCCCGAGTCTAGAATGGTTGATCGTCTTTGACCCACTCTGGCGCGGACGACTTGGCGGCCCCGGCCAGGGCTACATATTTGGCGCGCTGAACGCCCTGGGGCAGGTCCTTCGGCACGCCGAGCACGGTCTGGGTCTTGAGCACCGTGCCGGGGGCCAGGTCGTAGTGAGGGAACTCGGGCTCGGTGCAGCCGATGCAGGGCATACCGGCGCGGGTCTTCGAGGACTGGCGGTTCCAGAGGATGCGGTTGCAGGGCGAGTGGGTCATTGGCCCACGGCAGCCATAGTCGTAGAACAGGCAGCCGGCCCGCTGGCCGAACTCGAAGCCGATCTTATAGTGGTGGTGCTGGGTGCGCGGGCAGCCGGCCTGCGTGAAGGTGTTGAAGAAGGTCTTGGGGCGCTGGAGCTGGTCGAGCAGCACGTCGTCGGCGCGCCCGGTCACCAGGGCGACGAGGATCTGGGTGATCCAGTCGGGGTGGGCCGGGCAGCCCGAGATGTTGATCACCGGCAGCCCGGACCGCGAGCGGAAGCTGCGACCCAGGAAGCCGCCGCCGCGCGTCTTGTGGTACTGCAGGCCTGTCGAGTCGGTGGGGTTGGGCGGGGTGGCGGGAATGCCGCCCCAGCAGGCGCAGTCGCCGATCGCGACAACGTAGTGGGCCAGGCCGGCCAGGGCCCTGAGCCAGTCCTTCATCGGGCGGCCGGCGAACATATTCATGCGCCCGCTGCCGCCCGGCCCCAGGATCACTGTGCCCTCGAAGACCAGCACGTCGAGAGGCTGGCGCCCGGCGACCAGGTCGCCGAGCAGAGCCTGGAGCGCGTCGCCAAGGGCCAGGCCGAGGGAGGGGTGCCAGAGGATTTCGATCCCGAAGTCGGTGACGAGGTCGCACAGGCTGGGCTCTTCGGCGTTGAAGAACGACATAGTGTTGCCGCTACACGCCCCGCCCTGAAGCCAGAGAAGCGTCGCCATTGAAGCGCCCTCTACCTGCGTCTTCGCTTAACACGGGTCGACCCGGAGGTCTCCCGCGCTGTGGTGTTGGAGGAGGGGCGAAAACTATTTCATTGAAACGATTTCATTAGAATGATGCTGAGTATAATGCGAAATGAACAATTGTCAAGCCTGAACAATATTACGGGTGCGGCGACCACGCCAGGTCACGACGATAGGGGCGCGCGAAGCTCCGGCGCTCTTGTATAATGCCAGTAGGCTGGCATGCCCAGTTCTGCGAAGCGGCGAGGTGCGCGTGACCCGACGTAATGGCAATGTGACTATCCGGGACGTTGCGCAGCTGGCCGGCGTGGTGCCTAGCACGGTCTCGCACGCTATCAACCACACCGCCCCGGTGAGCGAGGAGACGCGGCAGCGCGTCTTCGAGGCGATCCAGAAGCTCGGCTACAGGCGCAACACCCTGGCGAGTAGCCTCCGCCAGCAGATGTCGATGACCCTCGGCCTGCTGCTGGCGAACGTCGCGGACCCGCTCGAGGCCGAGATCGCCGCCGGGGTCAGCGAGGTGGCCGACCGCGAGGGCTACAGCGTCCTCATCGGCACCACCAGCGACGAGGCCCAGGCCGAGGATCGGCAGCTGGCGCGCCTGCTGGACCGCCGGGTGGACGGGCTGATCATCGTCTCCACCGACAGCGAGCGTCGCCTCCACGCCTACAACGAGATAGACATCCCGCTGGTGCTCGTCAACCGCCAGACCCCGAACCCCCTGGTCGAGCTCCCCTCGGTCGAGGTCGACAACCAGCAGGCCGGCTACCTGGCCACCCGCCACCTGCTCGACCTCGGCCACAGCGCGATCGGCATTATCACCACCTCGCTCAGCAACGAGCGCTGCGAGGGCTACCGCCGTGCCCTCGAGGAGGCGGGCCTCCCTGTGCGCCCCGAGCTGATCTATATCGCCTCGCTCACCGAGACCGACCTGATGGCCCAGGGCTATATGGCTATGGTCGCCCTGCTCAACCACGCGCCGCTGAGCGCCTGCTTCGTCGTGGACGATATGCGCGCGATCGGCGCGATCGAGGCGCTGCGCGACCGTAAGCTGCGCGTGCCCGAGGACGTAGCGATCGTCGGCTGCGGCGACCTCAGCCTGGCCGCGCTGGTCTGCCCACGGCTAACCACGGTCGGCCACCCGAAGCGGCACCTCGGCGCCCAGGCCGTGCACCTGCTGCTCGAGCTGTTCAACAACAGCCTGATCGACCAGCGTGTCATCCTGCCCTGCGAGCTGGTCGTGCGCGAGTCGTGCGGCGCCTACCTGCACCCCGGCTGGCGCCCCTCGCGCTCGCGGCTGCGCCTGAGCTGAGGCCAGCCACGACTACGGCTCGCGCTTCCGGCCCGCGCCCAGCGCCACGCGCAAAAGCGCCTGGCGGGCTATCGCCTACGACGCGGGGCAGCGCCACCCCAC
>JAAXUL010000702.1 GCA_013336035.1 Chloroflexales bacterium | reverse complement strand
TGAATTTGCCAGCGGCCAGATCGCGCGCGTGACGAGCAATGGCAAGGATGGCAAAGGCATCACGGTTTACAGCCGGCCAGCCGATGGCTTGAGGGAGAGGGCTAGACTTTCGAGGTGGCGGGAGCAGGATCACTCTTCTCGCTCTTCTCGCTCTTCTCAGGCTTCTCGCTCTTCTCAGCCTTCTCGACAGTGGCGACGGTGTCGGCGGAGTCGGCGGCGTCAGCCTTCTTGGTGGGCTCGCTGCTGACCGTGCTGCTGCCGGTGCCGCGGCTGTCGTTGATGTACCAGCCCGAACCCTTGAAGACGACGCCGGCGGGCTGGATGACCCGGCGGACCTTGCCGGCCTGCCCACAGCGACAGACGGTCAGGGGCTCGTCCTTGAAGCTCTGGAACTGCTCGAACTGCTTGCCGCAGGCGTCACAGGCGTAGACATAGGTAGGCATAACCGCGTCGACCTCCGTACCTCTTTGGGCTGGTGAGCGCAAACCACGATCAAGGAGGGCATACGCCCTCCCTAGACATCCCTGTCGGATCTTGCTGTAACTATTGTACCTGAAGTCGCCCGGCGATGCAATTAGAGCTCTGTTAGATTAGGGCCGCGGTTGCGCTGCGCGGCATGCGGCATGCGGGAGCGCTATAATGTGCTGCTGGCCCTTCCCATTTGCTGTGCATATATCTGCGCAAGGAGGCCTCAATGCGCTCGCCACTTCGAGCCACGCTGGCTATATCGAGCTTTCTTCTGGCGCTGTCCGCGGCCATCGCTCTGGCGCGGCGCGGGCGCCCTCATCTGCCGATGGACCTGCCGCCCGGCCGGCGCGAGGGCGCCCGCCGCATTGCTATGGCCGGCGCCGCTAACATGCGCGACCTTGGCGGGTACCGCTCTGGCGATGGGCGGGTGGTGCGCTGGGGCGTGCTCTACCGCTCTGATAGCCTGCACCGCCTGACCCGCGGCGACGTGGCGACCTTCGCGCAGCTGGGCCTGCGCACGCTGGTCGATTTTCGCAGCGAGGTCGAGCGCGCGCACCACCCTAACAGGCTCCCGGATGGCCACGGCATTAGGGTGGTCGAGATCCCGATCTTCGACGACCACAACAACTTTATGGCCGAGCTGCGCGAGCGCCTGGAGCGCGGCGCTATCGTCGGCATCGACCCGGCGGCCGTGCTGACCGAGGCCAACGAGCAGCTCGTCACCCGCTTTACACCCGCGTTCCGCCGCTACATCCACGAGCTGCGCGCGGCCCAGGGCGCCCCGCTGCTCTTCCACTGCACCGCCGGGAAGGACCGGACCGGCTTCGCCGCGGCGATCACGCTGCGGCTGCTCGGCGTGGCCGAGGAGGATATTCTGGCCGACTACATGCGCTCGAAGAAGCTCTCGCTAGCCGCCCGCCGGCGCGACCTGGCGATCATACGGCTGACGCGCGGGCGGCCGGCGGCCGCCGTGATCCGCGGGCTGCTCGGTGTCGAGGCGGCCTATCTCCAGACGGCCTTCGCGGCCATCGACCGCGACTACGGCTCGTTCGCCGCCTACGCCCGCGAAGGCCTGGGCCTGAGCGACGACGATATCGTCAGGCTGCGCGACAAGCTGCTCGAGGGGTGAGCCGAGCGCGGTCGCGCAGCTTGTGGTGCGTCCGGTCAGTTTTGCGCGGTTGGTCGGGCGTGAGCGGCCACGAGGGCCGCCCGTACGATCCACGCCCACTGCAAGCGACCCGCTAGCGGATCAGCACCAGCGTGCCGGCGGCGATCAGGCCGATGCCGAGGGCCCCGCGCCAGTCGGTGGCCTCGCCGAGGACGAGCCAGGCCAGGATGGCGATCAGCACGGTGCTACTCTTGTCGATCGCCGCCACATAGGCCGTCGGCCCGATCTGTAGGGCGCGGAAGTAGGCGAGCCACGAGAGCCCCGTGGCCACCCCCGAGAGCCCGAGCAGCCACCAGGTGCGCGCCCCGATGTGGCTGAGCTGGGCCAGCTCGCCCCGGCCAGCGGCGATCAGCCAGGCCATGACCAGCACGACGACCGTGCGAATGGCCGTGGCCAGGGTCGAGCTGACCTGCTCGACGCCGAGCTTGACCAGGATGGTGGTCAGGGCGGCGAAGACGGCCGACAGGAGGGCGAAGGCCCACCAGGGGAGGGCGCTTAGACCTGGCATTGTCACCTCACTATGGCGATGTGCGCGCGGGCCCCAGGCGCGGGAACTCGCGCAGCTGCTGGCGCGGGTCGACGCAGACGATGTCCACCTCGGCCTCGACCAGGGTCTCGCCGCGACACTCGATCTGCTGGCTGAAGCGCCCGCGGTAGGCCGAGGTCAGGGCGAATGATGAGACGACCTCGACCAGATCGCCCAGGCCGGCCGGCTTCTTGAACTTCATCGAGAGGGCGTAGACGACGAAGTAGAACCCGTCGCGGTTCCACTCCTGGATGGGGCGGCCCTGGGCGCCCACATACTCGGTGCGGCCCCGCTCGAGGTACTTGAGGTAGTTGGCGTAGTAGACGACGCCTAGGCTGTCGGTGTCCTCGTAGTAGATCTTGTACGCGACGCGATGCTCCATGCCAACCCCGCTGATCTCTGCTGGTAAAGAAAGCGCTACTTTCCGGAGGGGCCAGTCCTCTCGCGGCCGCCCCATTGTAAAATACTTCCTATGAGTACGATCAGCCTGATCCCCACACTGGAGCGGCGCGCCCACTCGCTTGCCTCGCCCGAGGCGCAGCGCCAGCTTCTTTCTAGCCTGCCCATCCCCCGCTTCAGCGGGCGTCTGGCGGCGGATGGGCTGGGCTCGCTGCGGGCCGCCCCCACCGTCGAGGTGCTGCAGATCAACGTTGGGAAGCGCTGCAACCAGACCTGTCGGCACTGCCACGTCGACGCCGGGCCTGACCGCAAAGAGGTGATGCCGGCTGAGGTTGTCGAGGCCTGTCTGGCCTTGCTCGAGCGGGCCAATATCTCGACCCTGGATATCACGGGGGGCGCCCCCGAGATGCACCCGGACTTTGACCAGATCGTGAGGCGGGCGCGGGCTATGGGCCGGCGCGTGATCGACCGCTGCAATCTGACGATCACGAGGCTGCCCAACTACGCCTACCTGCCCGCCTTCCTGGCCGAGCACAGCGTTGAGGTGATCGCCTCGCTGCCCCACTACGCCCCCGCCGGCACCGACGCCCAGCGCGGCGATGGGGTCTTCGCCCAGTCGATCGCGGCCCTGCAGCGCTTCAACGAGCTGGGCTACGGGCGGTCGGGCGGGCCGACCCTCAATCTGATCACCAACCCGATCGGCGCCGAGCTGCCCCGGCCCCAGAAAGCCCTCGAGCAGGAGTGGCGGCGCGAGCTGGACGAGCGCTACGGCATCAGCTTCACCAGCCTCTTCACGTTGACCAACATGCCGATCAGCCGCTACCTCGAGCACCTGAGCGAGATCGGTGGGCTCCAGGCCTACATGGAGCTGCTGGTGAGCGCCTTTAACGCCACAACGCTCGATGGGCTGATGTGCCGGACGACCCTCTCGGTGGGGTGGGACGGCCAGCTCTACGACTGTGACTTCAACCAGATGCTCGGCATGGCCTTGCCCCAGACGATCTTTGACGTGACGCCTGAGGGCCTGGCCGGGCGGGCCATCCAGAGCGCAGCCCACTGCTACGCCTGCACGGCGGCGGCGGGCTCTACCTGAAGTGGCGCTGTTGTCTCGCCGTGAGCGAGAGGCAAGGGCCCTAGCGAGCTGTCGGGCGAACGGCGCGGGAGCAACCATAGCCAGGCTATGAAGATTGGCGTGATCTCGGATACCCACGGGTACCTGGCCCGAGGCGCACTGGAGGCCCTGGAGGGCGTCGAGCTGATCCTGCACGCCGGAGATATCGGCAAGCAGTCGATCGTCGAGGCGCTCGCGTATGTGGCCCCGGTACTAGCCGTGCGCGGCAACAGCGATAGCGGCACACCCCTGGCCCGCCAGTACCCGGCCACGCAGCGGGTCGAGCGCGAGGGCGTGCGTATTACGATGACCCACATCGGCGGCCGGCCCGATGAACTGGCCCTGGCCCTGCCGGCAGACCCGGCGGCGCGCCCGCATGTCTATATCTTCGGCCACACCCATGTGGCCCTGCTCGAAGAGGTCGCCGGGGTTCTCTTCCTCAACCCTGGCGCGGCGGGCTACCCGCGCTTTGGCGGTGGGCTCTCGGTGGCAATTCTCGAGGTCGCCGAGGGTAAAGCCCAGGCGACGATCATCCTCCTGCCGCCGGGCTGACGCCGGTCCCCCAGCAATGCTCACACTGCTCAGAGCCCGGGCGCCCGCACCCGGGCTCTGCTCGTTATTCTGTGGCGCGCGAGCCTAAATCATAGCTAAGAAACCTGGTATGTGGTTCCAAGACTATTCCAAGGTTGCTCCGATACGATAGCTTCTACGTACAAGATCCAGATCTATACAACAACAAGCCCACGAGGAACTAACGATGACCCAGCGCATCGCCCTGACCGTTGCAGCAGCCCTGAGCGCCTTTATGCTGGTGATGATCGCGGGCCTTGCGACCAGCTTTAACCGGGCGACGGTGGCCGCCGCCCCGACCGAGGTTCCAACGGTCGCCCCTCCCACGGAGGCGACCCTTGACCCGACGGCTCAGGCGATCATCGCTGAGCGCGACGCCGCGTACCAGGCGGCCCTGGCCGAGGCCAACGCCCGCATCGCGGCGGCGAACGCCCAGGTCGGCCAGGCGAACGCCCAGATCGAGCAGGCGAACGCCCAGATCGAGCAGGCGAACGCCGCGCCCGCGCCCGCGGTCGCCGCACCCACCGCGCCCGCAGCACCCGCCGCGCCCGCGGC
>JAAXUL010001502.1 GCA_013336035.1 Chloroflexales bacterium | reverse complement strand
TCCCGCGGCGATCAGCAGCAGGGGCGCCCAGATCAGCCCCGCGCCGAGGAAGGCCGGCAGGTTGGCCACGGCCACGATGCTGCCCACGGCGAAGAGGATCACCGCCGGGATAGCCGGCCACGGGCTGCGCTGTCCGAACATCGCCGCGCCTAGCCCGTAGATGGTCAGGAAGCCCAGGGCCAGACCCCAGAGGACCGAGACCCCGTCTGTGACATCGGCGAAGGTCACGCCTACGCTCAGGCCGGCCAGGATGCTGGCGGGGATGATCAGCCCGTAGATGTGGCGCCAGAAGCCGAAGAAGTAGAAGACCGACGCGATCGTCAGTAGGACCATACCCCCCGTGATCTCGAGCGGCATTGCCCCCAGGCGGCTCAGCAGCAGCAAAGCGCCCAGGCCGACCAGGATCAGCCCGACCATGTTGGGCCTGCCCCGTGCCGCGGGCAAGCTCCCAGCGGCGCCCGTAGCGCTGGGAAGGCTCAGCTGCTGGGTAGACATGCCGGCCGACGAGCGCTCCGCCGTACGGGCGCGCTCTGTATCCTGCTCGCTATAGCTCTCGCTCATCGTCTCCTCCGGGGTCGCTCTCATCTTGTCCTAATCCTACGACGCCCGGGGTCTGCGCAGTGTTGCGTAAAGATCGCGGCAAGCGCTCCTAGCTCGTCCCACCATTGACCGACCCGTCGGTCACTCGCAGGAAAATCTCCTCAAGGTCGCTCACCTGGCCGGCGAAGTGGGTCACGGTCACGCCGCTCCTGATCAGCTGGGCGAGTAGAGCCCCGGCTGCCCGGTCGTCGCCGTCGAAGTCGATCTGAAGCTGGGGCGGCTCGGCCTCGGGCAGCTGGCGGGCCTCGAGGACGTGGGGCTGCCCCCCGGCGAGGGCCGCCGCCGCCGCCAGGGCCGCCGCCAGATCCTCACCTTCGCCGGGCGTCAGGTGGACCTCGAAAGTCTTGTGGGGCTGCAGCGAGCGCATAATCGCCGCGACCTCCCCCGAGGCCAGCAGCTCGCCGTGCTCGATGATCCCGATATGGGTGCACATCTCGGCCAGCTCGGTCAGGATGTGCGAGCTGATCATAATCGTCTTGCCGAGGTTGCGCAGCTCCTTCAGCAGCTCGCGCAGCTCGACGCGGGCCCGCGGGTCGAGGCCGCTGGCCGGCTCGTCGAGGATAAGCAGAGACGGGTCGTGCAGCATAGTGCGGGCCAGGCTGAGGCGCTGCTTCATACCCCGCGAGAGGCTCATGACCTCGGCCTCTCGCTTATGGCTCAGGTCTACCAGGGCCAGCAGGCCGTCGATCAGCTTTGGGCGCCGCGCTTGCGGGATGTTGTACGAGGCTGCGAAGAAGTCGAGGTACTCGAGCGACTTCATATTGTCGTAGACGCCGAAGAAGTCGGGCATGAAGCCCACCTGCCGCCGCACCGCCGCGCGCTCGCGCACCACCGAGTGCCCCGCCACGTGGGCCTCGCCGTCGCTCGGCAGCAGCAGGGTGGTCAGGATGCGCATGGTCGTCGTCTTACCTGCCCCGTTCGGCCCGATGAAGCCGTAGATCGCCCCCTGGGGAATGCTCAGGTTCAGGTGGCTGAGGGCGACCGTGCTGCCGTAGCGCCGGGTCAGATCTCGGGTTTCGACAATCGCCGTCATCTGCGCTCTCAGCTCCCGGGGTTTAGCCGGATCATATACAGCGTCTCGCCCTGCTGGCGCCCGGCGTCGCCGTCGATGCTGGCCCCGATGGCGACGGTGTCGGCCCAGCCAAGCAGGTAGACGCCGTCAGCGTCGGGGATGCCCTGCTCGCCCTGGAAGGTGGGCCCGCCCAGTGCGAAGCGGTCGTAGCCGAAGAGGTTAGTGAGCACCTGGTAGCGGTTGATCAG
>JAAXUL010000701.1 GCA_013336035.1 Chloroflexales bacterium | reverse complement strand
CGCGAAGCTGCAGGAGATCGGCATCAACAACCTGCTGCGCTTCGGCGGCACCCGCGCCCTCGCGCACGAGCTGGCCGCCGCCGGGGTCCAGGTCGGTGAGCTGGGGGCGGGCGAGGTGGGCGAGGGGGTCACCCGGCTCGCCGTGGCGCAGCAGCTCGGGGAGGCAAGCGGTGCGCTTGCGGCTCAAGGCATGGCCCAGGCCGAACGCGGCGCCGCTGAGCTCCAGGCCGGCGAGGCGCTACGCGACGCAGCGCGTGAGACGGCCCGCGCCGGCGTCGGCAAGCTGGTCACCGGGGCCACCGAGATCGGTGCGGCCACGGCGATAGGCGCCGTCGCGCGAGCGGCGGGTGATACGGAGTCTGAGCCGGAGAAGTAAGCGGTTTGCTGCGGGGCGGCGCCGCGTGTGGCCGCCGCCCACGCTCAATCAGATGCAAGGAGAAAACCCGATGAAACGGATCATGCTGGCCCTCGCCGCGCTGCTGGTGCTCCCTGTGCTCGCCGGCTGCGCCACCCAGACGACGGTGCCCCAGGCGACCGCAGCCTTCTGCACCTCGCTGGGCACCCTCGACCAGGCCGTGGCTAGCCTGAACGCGCTGGGCGCCAGCGCCACCATTGGTCAGGTCAAAGAAGCCCAGACGGGGGTCGATCAGGCGTGGAACGCGACGGCCGCCGCGGCAGCCTCGGTGCAGAATGCCAAGGTTGACGAGCTCCAGGCCGCCCAGCAGGACCTCAAGCAGACCGTCAACAGCATCCCCGACTCGGCGACCCTCGACGAGGCCAAGGCGACTGTGGCGCCCAAGGCGCTCGCGGTGACGAACGCGATCAAGTCCCTGCGCACCACCGTGAAGTGCCCGTAGCGCTCCGCACATACGCACCCAAGGGCCGACCCGCGACAGTGCGGGCCGGCCCTTCGTTACACCTCACATCACCTGGTGCTCCTACTCGTAGTAGCTGATGCCCTCGAACTCCTGCGAGATGACGGTGCCCGACTCGTCGTTGAGCACGGCGAGGGCCTTGTCCAGCGAGCCGATCACCGCGCGCTTGCCGGTGTTCGCCGCGAAGGCGCAGGCGGCCTCGACCTTCGGCCCCATCGACCCCGCGGGGAAGGTGTAGGCCAGCAGGGCCTCTGGTGAGCAATGCTTCATCGCGCGCTGCCTGGGCGTGCCCCAGCCCTCATAGATCGCGTCGGTGTCGGTCAGGATGAGATAGGCGTCGGCGTGGACCTCCTCGGCCAGCAGGGCACCCGCCCGGTCCTTGTCGATCACGGCCTCGACGCCGATCAGCTCACCGTCGGGGGCGAAGGTGATCGGGATGCCGCCGCCGCCGCCGCAGATCACCACCACCCCATTCACCAGCAGCAGCTCGACGACTTTGGTGTCGAAGATACGCTTCGGCAGCGGCGAGGGCACCACCCGGCGCCACTTATCGCCGTCCGGCTTGATGTGCCAGCCCCGCGCCTGCGCCAGGCGCTCGGCCTCCTCCTTGCTGTAGACCGGGCCAATGAACTTGGTCGGGTCCTTGAAGGCCGGGTCGTTCGAGTCAACCTCAACCTGGGTCAGCAGGGTCACGCAGGGCTTCTGGTGGTTGAGCAGCGTGTCGAGCTCCTGCTCGATCATGTAGCCGATCATGCCCCCCGACTCCGCGCCCAGCACATCGAGCGGGTAGGGGTCCACGTCCGTGTAGGCGAGCGACTGGAGCGCCAGCAGGCCCACCTGGGGGCCGTTGCCGTGCGTGATGATCAGCTCGTGCTCGCGGGCCACATCCACCAGGGCTCTGGCGGCGAGCACCGCGTTTCTGCGCTGGTTCGCGGCGGTCATCGGCTCGCCGCGGCGTAGCAGGGCGTTGCCGCCCAGGGCGACTACAACACGCATCAGTAGCTCCTTCAGTACCTGGAGTGGGCTGGCAGGGAGGCCGACCCTCCCTGCAGCCCTCGCTCACGCTGCCGGCGGCTGGTCGGCCATGGTGGCGACTATGATCGCCTTGATCGTGTGCATGCGGTTCTCGGCCTGGTCGAAGACCACCGAGTGCTCCGACTCGAAGACCTCGTCGGTGACCTCCATCTCGGCGAGGCCGTACTGATCGAAGATCTGCTTGCCGACCTTGGTCTCTTTGTTGTGGAAGGCTGGCAGGCAGTGCAGGAACTTGACCTTCGGGTTGCCGGTGGCCTTGATCATGGCCATGTTGACCTGGTAGGGGCTCAGCAGGCGGATACGCTCGGCCCACACCTCGGCCGGCTCGCCCATCGAGACCCACACGTCAGTGTAGATGAAGTCGAGGCCCTTCACGCCCGCCTTCACGTCGTCGGTGATCGTGATGCGGGCGCCGGTGGACTTCGCGAGATCCCGGCAGGTCTGCGCCAGCTCCTCGTGGGGCCAGTTCTGCTTTGGCGCGATCAGGCGCACGTCCATGCCCAGCTTCGCGCCGCCCACCAGCAGCGAGTTGCCCATGTTGTTGCGCGCGTCGCCTACGAAGGCGTAGCTGATCTGCTCCACGGGCTTCTGGGCGTGCTCCATCATCGTCAGCACGTCGGCGAGGATCTGGGTCGGGTGGAACTCGTCGGTCAGGCCGTTCCAGACCGGCACGCCCGAGTACTGGGCTAGCTGCTCGGCCAGATCCTGCGAGAAGCCGCGGTACTCGATCCCGTCGTAGAGGCGGCCGAGCACGCGGGCGGTATCCTTCATCGACTCCTTGTGGCCGATCTGCGAGCCCTCGGGGCCGAGGTAGGTCACGTGGGCGCCCTGGTCGTAGGCGGCCACCTCGAACGAGCAGCGGGTGCGCGTCGAAGCCTTCTCGAAGATCAGGGCGATCTCTTTGCCCACCAGGTACTGCATCTCGGTGCGGGCCTTCTTGGCCGCCTTCAGGTCCGCCGCGAGGTTCAGCAGGTAGCGGATCTCGTCCGGCGCGAAGTCGAGCAGCTTGGTGAAGTTGCGCTTGCGCAGATCAGCGATGGTCAGTGTCATAGGGGTATCTCTCCTCAATCGCTAGAGCTAATACACCGGGTCACGCCAGACGGGGCAGGTCATGCAGTGGCCGCCGCCGCGCCCGCGGCCCAGCTCTGAGCCCTCGATGGCGCGCACGGTGATGCCGGCCTTGCGCAGCAGGGCGTTGGTGTGCTCATTGCGCTCGTAGGCGATCACCACCCCCGGCTCCATACAGACGACGTTATTGCCGTCGTCCCACTGCTCGCGCTCCTGGGCGTAGGCGTCGCCGCCGGTGGGCACGACCCGGAGCTTGGTGTCGAGGGCGTCGGAGACCACGTCGAGCCAGCCGCGGTCATCGACCTTCACATCGACCAGCTCGCCCTCGTCGTCGGCGGGGCGGAAGTGCACCGCGCGGATGGTGCTGACCACCGGCTCGTAGATCGTCACCAGGTCGCGGTCGCAGAAGGTGAAGACGGTGTCGAGGTGCATCGCGGCCCGCTCGCGGGGCATCTGCGCGGCGATCACATGCTGGGCGCCGCCCTGCTGGAAGAGGGCCATCGCCAGCTGGGCTATGGCCCGATAGGTGGTGCGCTCGCCCATGCCCACCAGCACCACGCCCTTGCCGACCGGCATCACATCGCCGCCCTCGATCGAGGTGTTGCCCCAGTCGGCGTCCTCGTCGCCCCACCAGAGCGTGAAGTCGCCGCCCTTGAAGCGCGGGTGAAACTTGTAGATCGAGCGCATGTGCAGGGTCTCTTTGCGCCGCGCCGGCCAGTACATGGGGTTGGTGGTGACGCCGCCATAGATCCAGCACGAGCTGTCGCGGGTGAAGAGCTGATTGGGCAGCGGCGGCAGGACGAAGTCGGTGCCGGCCATGATCCGCTTGGCCTGGGCCGCGAAGTCGCCAGGCAGCTCGGCCACCGTGAGGCCGCCGATCAGGATCCCCACGAGCTGCTCGGCGTCGAGCTCGCGCATCCAGGCGCCCAGCTCGCGGGCGGCGGTGGGGCCGACCTCGTTGGGGGTGATCTTGCGGTCGAGGAGCCAGGCGCGCGCCTCGGGGTTGGCGACGACCTCTTTGAGCAGCTCGTGGACGAGCAGCACCTCGACGTTGTACTCGCTGCGCATCAGGTCGACGAAGGCGTCGTGCTCGCGCCGGGCGCGGCGGACCCAGATCACGTCATCGAACAGCAGCTCGCGGCAGTTCTGCGGCGTGAGCCGCTGCATCTCGACTCCTGGCCGGTGCACGATCACCGTGCGCAGCTTGCCGACCTCCGAGTGGACACCGTACTTGCCCATGGTCGCTTCCTTTCCCCTCAGATAAGCCCTGTAGGGAGGCTCGGAGGTGCCTGCGGCCCCTCCGAAATGTCGGCGCCCCCTTCCATCGAGCGCAGGCGCCTGGCTTGGCAACCGCCTGGCATCGCCGGGGCTCCAGAAAAAGGCATTCGTCGTGTCCCAGGCAGCACCGTGTCACTGCGTGATACGTGAGGCGTACACAGGGAGACGATCGCGTCCACCGTACAGCGATCCGGCATAGTGGGTGAGGTCGAGCAGCGCGCCCATGCTCACCCAGAGCCAGTCCCACCCGGCTACACCGCCGCCCGACCAGATCAGCACATACATCAGCGTGGTGAAGGGCAGGAAAAGGACGCCGAGCAGCGGCCAGAACCAGCTGCCGCCAAACGCGGCGCTGAACATGGTTGGCCGGGCCAGCCAGATGAGCAGGACGGCGACGCGAGGAAACATGGCCGCGAATATGGCAAAGAGACAGCCTCAGTAGATCACAAGTTGATCATGGCGACGGGAGGCTGACTTCAGAGCGCGTCCCATAGAGACGTTCGATGGCCCGATTGAGGAATTGGCGCATGCGGTCAAAGCGAAA
>JAAXUL010000700.1 GCA_013336035.1 Chloroflexales bacterium | reverse complement strand
GTGATCATGATCGGCCGGATGCCCGCCGCCTTCGCCTCGGCCACCGAGGCGCGCGCCTCGGGGCGCGGCGGGTCGATCATGCCGACCACGCCGAGGAAGACGAACTCCTGCTCGACGCTTTCGTGCAGCTCGCCGCTGACGGCGTCGCGCGAGAGCGTGCGGTAGGCCAGCCCGAGGGTGCGCAGCGCCTCGCCGGCCAGATCCTCGACCACGGCCAGGATCGCGCGCCGCCGCTCGTCGCTGAGCGGCTGCACCTCGTCGTCGGGGCCGCAGCGCTCGTAGGCGCAGCGGGCCAGCAGGATGTCGGGGGCGCCCTTGGCAAAGACCATCACGCGCGCTTTGTCCTGGTCGGCGTGGGCCGTGCTCATCAGCTTGCGCTCGGAGCTGAAGGGCACCTCGCCCACGCGCGGGAAGCGCTCGTCGAGCTCGGCGTCGGTCAGGCCGACCTTGCGGGCCGCCACCAGCAGCGCGCCCTCGGTCGGGTCGCCCTGGATGGCCCAGCGCCCACCCTCCTCGATCAGGCGGGCGTTGTTGGCCATATAGGCCGCCCGCAGGGTCTTGCGCACCTCTTCGCGCAGGCCCGCGTCGTCGACGGGCTGCCCGTCGCGCGCCAGATCGCCCTCCGGCGCGTAGCCGATGCCGGTCAGGTCGGCCCGGCCGCTGGCCGTGACCACCGTGCGCACGGTCATCTCGTTCTTGGTCAGGGTGCCGGTCTTGTCCGAGCAGATCACCGTGGTCGAGCCGAGGGTCTCGACGGCCGAGAGCTTGCGCACGATCACGTTGCGCCGGGCCATGCGCTGCATGCCGAGCGAGAGCACGATCGTCGTGATCGCGGTCAGCCCCTCGGGCACCGCGGCGACCGCCAGGCTCACGCCCAGCAGCAGCACATCGACCAGCTCGCCAAGGTTCGTCACGTGGTCGACGAACACGATGGTCAGGGTCATCACCACGGCGATCACGATCACGACGATGCCGAGCAGCCGGCCGACGCGTGCCAGCTCTTTCTGGAGCGGGGTGGGGTCATCCTCGGCCTCCTGGAGCGAGCCGGCGATCTTGCCGATCTCGGTGGTGGGGCCGGTAGCGATGACGACGGCCCGGCCGCGGCCCGAGGCCACGGCGGTGCCGCTGAAGACCATGTTGCTGCGGTCGCCGATGCCCACCTCCTCGCTGATGGCGCCGCTGTCCTTGCCGACGCTGGTGCTCTCGCCGGTGAGGGTCGACTCGGCCACGCGCAGGGCGATCGACTCGACCACGCGGGCGTCGGCGGGCAGGGTGTCGCCCTCCTCGATCAGCAGCACGTCGCCCGGCACCAGCTCGGCGGCGGCGATCTCTTGCTGGCGCCCGTCGCGCAGGACGCGGGCGTGCGGCGAGGAGAGGGCGCGCAGGGCGGCCACGGCCTGCTCGGCCCGGCTCTCTTGCACGAAGCCGAGCACGCCGTTGAGCAGGACGATGGCGAGGATGGTCAGCGCCTCGAAGGGCACCGGCTCCTCGCGCTCGATCAGCCAGGCGATGAATGAGATGACGGTGGCGGCGAGCAGCAGGCCGGTGAGGGGGTCGCGGAACTGGGCCAGGAAGCGGAGCCAGGCGGGGGTCGGCGGCGGCTCGGGCAGCTCGTTGCGGCCGTGACGCGCCAGGCGCTCGCCGGCCTCGCTGGTGGCAAGGCCGCGGGCCTGGTCGACCGCCAGGCCCGCGAGCACGTCAGCGACCGTAGTGCGGTAGGCCTCGTCCGGGGCGACGGGGGCGCGCATAGTCATCGCGGATCCTTACACTTCTTGGGAGGCGCGACGCCATTGGGTTGCTCACGCCAAGAAGTGTACCACCATCGCGGCCCAAAAGGGGCCTACCGCGCCAGCTCGCGCTGGAGGGCCTGCTGGAGCGTCGCGGCGGTGGCGAGCTCGTCGAGGTCGACGCCGAGGCCGACAATGGTCTGGGCGATCTCGGGGCGGACGCCCACCAGCACGCAGCGGGCGCCGAGCAGGGCCGTCGCGCGCACGCCCCTGAGCAGGCCGGCGGCGCCCGCCGTGTCAAGCAGCGGTAGCCCGGTGATGTCGAGCAGCACCAGCCGGGCCCGCTCGCGCTCGGCGCTCTGCAGCAAGGTATGGACAAAGGTGTCGATGCGCGGCCCGTCGAAGTTGCCGACAAGGGGCATGATCAGCACGCCCGGCAGGACGGGGATGACCGGCAGGGCCAGCTGGCGCATCGCCTCGACCAGCTCGGCCCGCTCGGCCTGGGTCGCGTTCAGACGCCTGATCACCTCGGCAAGGCGCGAGCGCTCCTCCTCGATCGTGCGCTCGCGACGCTCTAGCTCGGTGACATCACGGCCGATCAGCACGGCGCCGACGGGCCGCCCCACCTGATCGCTCAGGGTGTTATAGCGCACAGCGAGGCTACGCCCGCGCAGCCGGGCATGGCCGCTCTCTGATGCAGCCATAACCGCGGCCAGATCCGCGCCCTCATGCAGGCCGGCGACCTGCGCCGCCGGGTTGGCGAATGCGACCGCGCCGCGCCCGTCGAACACAAGCACCGCATCGTCCATCGCCTGCACGGCCGTCTCGATCCCAACCCTGGTAGGCAGCAGCAGGCGTGTGCGCAGCACGGTGTAGGCCAGGGCGAAAACGATCGGCAGCGACTGGAGCAGGCCGCCGGTGCCGAGCGAGCCGCTGAGCTGGGCCACGACCAGCGCTATTAGCAGGAGGGCGATGCTGGCGCGGGCGGCGGGCTGGCGAAAAAAGGCCACGGCGAGCAGCGCGAAGTGGGGGACCCACGAGAGCACAAAGAGCACCAGCAGGATGCTGCCGCCCGGCCGCGCCTGCTGGAGGCGGAGGCCGCTGGGGGTCGCGGCTATGCCGGCGAAGATCAGCCCCAGGCCAGACAGCCCATCGGCGACGATCAGTAGGGTGGCCAGAAGGTAGGGGAGGGCGATCCAGACCATCGGCCGGCGGCCTTCGTACCAGCGCGGGGCGAAGAGGGCCGCGAAAAGCATCAGCAGCAGCAGGTCGAGGGCGGCGATGCTCGCGATGCTGAGGGTGGCCGGGACGAGCGCCTGCGCCTGGTCGGCGGCACGGTCGCGCAGGTCGGCGAAGAGGCGCACCAGAAGCAGCGAGGCGCAGACGAGCACGAACAGCCTGGCCGGCACATACTCCCAGGCCCGCGCGGCGACAAAGGCGGCGAGAGCAGCGGTGCAGACGATCAGAATGTACCAGAGGGTGAGCTCGAGCATAGGTGAGGGGCCTCGTACGGCGGGCGAAGACGCGCTATTATGATGAACGCCGGGCATGCGGGAAGATCACACCTCTGGACAAACTAGCTGCCCCCCTGCGCCCTCGGCCACGGTGCCGCCGAGGAAGATTGTCTGCCCGCGCCTGATGGTACGCACGACGCGGCCATGGAGCGCCCGGCCCACGTAGGGGCTGAGCCGGTGGCGGTCCCGGAGATCTTCGCGCGCCAGGATCCAGCGGGCCCCCAGGTCTACCAGAGCTAGGTCGGCGTCGTGCCCAATTGCGACCTGGCCCTTGCGCGACAGGCGGAAGCGCTCGGCGACGCGCCCCGCCGTGAGCCTCGCGATAGCGGGCAGCCCAAGCCCCCGCCCGTGGTAGCCCTCGCTCAGCAGCAGCGCGAGGGTGGACTGGGCGCCGGCGATGCCGCCCCAGACGCCAAAGAAGCCGGCCGGCGTCTCAGCCTTCAGCTCGGCGGGCGCGGGCGAGTGGTCCGAGGCGACCAGGTCCACCTCGCCGGCCAGCAGGCGCGCCCAGAGCTCGGCGCGGGTGGGGCCGTCGCGGAGCGGCGGGGCGCACTTGGCGGCGGCCCCGATGCGCGCGAGGTCCTCGGCGTCGAGGGCCAGGTAGTGCGGGCAGGTCTCGCAGCTGACATCGACGCCCCGGGCGCGGGCCTCGGCCACCAGGGCCACGCCGCGCCCGCTGCTGACGTGGACGATATGCAGCGCGCAGCCCGTCTCGGCGGCGAAGAGGATGGCCCGCCCGATCGCCTCGAGCTCGGCGATGACGGGGCGCGAGGCCAGATAGTCGCGCGCGCCGAGGCGGCCCTCGGCCACGGCGCGGGCCGCCAGGGCGGCCGTGAGCACATCGCTCTCGGCGTGGACGGCCACGACCCGCCCGAGGCGCGCGGCGCGGGCCATGCCCTCGTAGAGCGTCAGGTCGTCGGCGGCGGGGAAGTCGGCGATGCCGCTGTTGGACATAAAAGCTTTGAAGCCGACCGCGCCGCAGGCGGCCAGCTCGTCGAGGCGGTCGAGGTCGCCGGGCACCAGGCCGCCCCAGAGGGCGAAGTCGGCGCGCGAGGCGGCCTCGGCGGCGGCCCGCTTGAGCGCGAAGCTGGCCGCATCAAGGGTGGGCGGGCTGGCGTTGAGCGGCATCTCGAGGCAGACGGTGCCGCCGCCCGCGGCGAGGGCCGCGCTGCCCGTCGCCCAGCCCTCCCACGCGGTGCGCCCGGGCTCGTTAAAGTGGACGTGGGCGTCGATCAGGCCGGGCAGCACGCACAGCCCGCGGGCGTCGAGCTCCTCGCCGGCCGCGCCCGCAAGCTCCGGGCCGACGGCGACGATCGCGCCCTCGGCGATGGCCACATCAGTGGAGCGCAGGCCCTCTGGCGTAACTACAGCGCCGCCGCGAATGAGTATGTCGTAGCGCATCGCTCCTCACTCTGCTACCCTGGTCAGAAAGTGGCCCAGAGCCACGATCGCTACGGCGACATCGGCCGGCTCGACGGCCTCGGCGGGGCTATGGCTGACGCCACCCTTGCAGCGCACGAAAAGCATCGCCGCGTCGGTGAGGCCGGCCATGACGGCGGCGTC
>JAAXUL010000101.1 GCA_013336035.1 Chloroflexales bacterium | reverse complement strand
CGATCCACAAGCTGATGGAGCGGGCCGGCACCACGGTGGACGACTATGACCTGTTCGAGCTGAACGAGGCCTTCGCCGCCCAGGTGATCGCCAACATCCGCGCCGCCGGCCTCGACCCTGACCGGGTCAACGTCAACGGTGGCGCCATCGCCCTCGGCCACCCTGTGGGCGCCAGCGGCGCGCGCGTGCTGGTGACTCTGATCTACGCGCTCAGGGCGCGGGGCGGCCGCCGCGGCATCGCCTCGCTCTGCCTGGGCGGCGGCGAGGCCGTGGCCCTGAGCGTCGAGGCGCTCTAAAGGTGACCGGCTACGCCTCCCGCAAGTCGCTCACCCGCTTCGCCTGGCTATCGATCACGGCGGCCCTGGCGACGATCGGGCTGAAGACCGGGGCCTACCTGGTGACCGGGTCGGTCGGGCTGCTCTCCGACGCCCTCGAGTCGCTGGTCAATCTGGTGGCGGCGGTGGTGGCACTGGGCGTGCTCACCATCGCCGCCCGGCCGCCCGACGAGGACCACGCCTACGGACACGATAAGGCCGAGTACTTCTCGAGCGGCGTCGAGGGCGGCCTCATCCTGATCGCGGCGGCCAGCATCATCTACGCCGCCGCCGGGCGCCTGATCAACCCGCAGCCGATCGAGCAGGCCGGCCTCGGCCTGGCGATCTCGGTGGCCGCCTCGGCGATCAACCTGGTGGTGGCGCGGGTCCTGATGCAGGCCGGGCGACACTACCACTCGATCACCCTCGAGGCTGACGCCCACCACCTTATGACCGATGTGTGGACCTCGGTGGGCGTGGTGGTCGGCGTGGGCGCCGTGGCCCTGACAGGCTGGGTGCGGCTCGACCCGATCATCGCCATACTCGTCGCCGCCAATATCGTCTGGTCGGGGGTGCGCATCTTGCAGCGCTCGGCCCTCGGCCTGCTTGACACAGCCCTCGACCCCAAGGACCGGGCGCTGGTCGTCGCCATCCTCACCAGCCACAGCGAGCGCGAGGGCATCCAGTACCACGCGCTGCGCACGAGACAGGCCGGCGCGCGCTGCTTCGTCTCGTGCCACATCCTGGTGCCCGGCGAGTGGACGGTGACCCGCGGCCACAGGCTGCTCGAGCGCATCGAGTCTGATGTGCGCGACGCTCTGCCCGGCACCACCGTCTTCACCCACCTCGAGCCGATCGAGGACCCGGTGTCGTTCGAGGACCAGACCCTCGACCGGGCCGGCGAGGCAGAGACGGCCAGTCAGCGCCCCATCCCATAGAACTCGGCATTGGGCCGCATCCCCAGGGCCGATGCGGCCCGGTTGCTGTAGTTGAAGAAGGCCGCGATCTGGGTGATGTCGAAGATCTCCCCGTCGCCGAAACCGTGGGCGCGCAGCACGGCGAGATCCTCGTCGCCGATCTCGGCCGAGGCGCGGGTCAGCTTCACCGCGTAGTCGAGCATCGCCCGCTGGCGCGGCGTTATGCCAGCGACCCTGTAATTGGCCGCCACCGTGTCGGCCATGTGGGCGTCCTTCGCGCGCACGCGCAGCACCGCCCCGTGTGAGACCAGACAATAGTGACAGTGGTTCTGGGCCGAGACGGCAACAGCGATCATCTCGCGCTCGACCTTGGTCAGCCCGCCCTCGGCCGCCATGAGCGAGTCGTAGAGGGCGATGAAGCCGCGCAGGACCTCGGGCCGCAGGCTGAGGGCCCGAAAGACATTTGGCACGAAGCCGGGCTTCTCGCGGTTCTTCGCGAACAGCTCCTGGATGTCGGCCGGCAGCTCACTTTCAGCGGGTACCGGCAGCCGTGAGATGCGCTCCTCGCTCATAGGGCCTCCTCTGTGGCGTCAGGCTCGGAATTATATTACTGTAACACGCTCCGTTAGAATGCGCCTATGACTAGCGAGACGCTCGACCCGACCACTATCGCCGCCGGCCTGAGCCCGCGAGCGCTGCCACGCACGATTCGCTGCCACGCCACTGTCGGCTCGACGATGGATCTGGCACGCGAGTTGCTGGTAAGCCTCGACAGCAGCCAGCTGCCGGCCCTGGTGGTGGCCGACGAGCAGACCGCGGGGCGCGGACGCATGGGCCGACCCTGGGTCGCACCACCCGGCTCGGCCCTACTGGCTTCTCTCGTACTCCGGCCAACCTGGCTGGCCCCCGACCAGGGCGTAGCTCTGGTCTGGGTGACTGCCGTGGCCCTCTGCGAGGCAGTAGAAGATATAACGCCGCTACGCCCGGGCCTGAAGTGGCCCAATGATCTGCTGGTGGCAGCGGCGGTGCGGAGCGACTATGCTGAAACAGATCGCCCAACCCAACCATCGCATCACACGGCGGCACCGTCGCCTACCAATCTCGATCCGCGGTCCCCGCCGCACGAGCCGGCGTGGGCGAAAGCCGCGGGCATTCTGCTGGAGGTAAGCATCGGGTTGGAGGGGCTCGAGTGGGCCATCCTGGGCTGCGGCGTCAATGTGAGCGCCGCCCCTCCCGCCGGAGCCACCCGCTACCCAGCAATCAGTCTGGCCGCAGCGGCAGGGGCGCCCGTGTCGCGCCTAGCCCTGCTGCGAGCGCTCCTGCTGCGCATCGACTCGTGGCAAGCGCGCCTGCGGGCCGGCGAGCATGGCGCGCTGTTCACGGCCTGGCGATCGCGGATCGTGACCCTTGGACAGCAGGTGCGCGTCGAGACCCCCGCGGGGCCGCTCGAGGGCCTCGCGATCGATGTGGACCGCAGCGGGGGGCTGATCGTACGCGATGAGCTGGGCGCGCTGCACACCATCACTGCGGGCGACGTGGGGCTGGCGCCCTAGAGCTTTCACACGCCTCTCACATCAATCTCAGCGACCCCGCCGTTGCCGTCTCACAATTTATGGTATAGTAGTCTCAATTGTCCTCATACTTTGGAGTTGAGGAGGTATGCCGTTTTTTTCCAGGCGCCTCGTGATAGGCGTCGCAATCACCCTCAGCCTGATAGTGGCGGCCACGATGCTGCGTCTCGCCCTCGAATGGCGCCAGGCACTCGCAGATATCGACTCGATGATCGTGACCCCCGCCGCTATCGACCTCGCTGCCGACTCGCCCGCCTCTGAGAGCCAGACTGTGGATTCTACGACGTCTGGCCAGGCGCCACAACCCCAGGCCCCCGGACCCGAGGCCGCGCCAACGCTCAGCCAAGAGAGCATGAACATCCTGCTGCTTGGCACCGACGCACGCCCCGGCGACGAGACCACCCGCACGGACGCCATCGTGCTCGTACGCATCGAGCGCGACAGCGGGCGCGTAAGCATGCTCTCGCTCCCGCGCGACCTATGGGTGAGCTACCCCAGCGGCGGCGAAGGGCGCGTTAACGCCGCCTTCGCCATAGGCGAGAAGCGCTTCGGCCTCGGCGGCGGCGCCGCCCTCGCCAAGTCCACCGTCGGCCGCCTGGTCGGCGTCAAGGTGGATAACTTTGTACTGATCAACTTCCAGGGCTTCCAGACCCTGATCGACCAGCTCGGCGGGATCACCGTCAACGTGCCCGAGGCGATCTACGACCCAGCCTACCCGACCGCCGACTACGGCACAGTCGAGGTCCACTTCCGCCCCGGGGCCCAGACGCTCAACGGCGAGCGGGCGCTGATCTACGCGCGCACACGCCACGCAGACAGCGACTTCGGCCGTAACCAGCGCCAGCAGCTTGTCCTGATGGCGATCTTCAACCGCATCCGCGAGCGCGGCCTGCTCCAGCAGCTCACCAGCCTCGACGACTACACAGGCGCGATGCGCGGCTACGTGCAGACCGACATGTCCCACTCGCGCATGCTCGAGGTGGCCAGCTTCGCCCGCTCTATCAGCCCCGACGATGTGCTGCGCTACGCCATCGACTCGAGCACGATCATCGACCTGCGCTCCCCGGCCACCTTCGCCGCCGAGCCGGCGGCCCTCAAGCGGATCGTGAGCCAGTTCACCGGCGCCGCCGTATCGACAGCCGGCGGGAAGTAGCCATCGCCCCTTTCAGGAGGGTCGCAGGGAGGGCATGGCCCTCCCTGCGCTTTTTACCTATGACGCGGCCCGCCACCACCCAATCGGGCGATACGCAGTCGGCTATGCGCGGGGTCGCCGCCGCGGCGCTGCTGATCGCCGTCGGTAATATTGCCAGCCGGCTGCTAGGGCTCATCCGCGAGCCGACGATCGCCTACTACTTTGGGCGCGGCGTCGAGGTCGACGCCTTCCAGATCGCGTGGACGGTGCCCAGCACGGTGTACGACATGCTGATCGCCGGGGCGGTCAGCGCGGCCCTGGTGCCGGTCTTCTCGGAGTACGCCGAGGGCGACCGCGGCGAGTTCTGGCTGGTGGTCTCGGGGGTGCTGACGATCGCCCTGGCGGCGCTGACGGCGCTGACGGCCCTGGCCGTGTGGCAGGCGCCCCTGCTGGTCTCGGCCCTGACCAGGCCCGAGCAGGCCGAGCTGCGGGCCCTGGCGACGCCACTGATGCGCCTGCTGATGCCCGCCGTGCTGCTGATGGGCATCTCGGGCCTGGCCACGGCCGTGCTGCACGCCCAGCGGCGCTTCCTGCTGCCCGCCTTCACAATGGTCACCTTTAACGCAGGGATGATCCTTGGCGTGGTGCTGCTGCACGAGCGCCTGGCGATCAACAGCCTGGCGGCGGGGGCGCTGCTCGGCGCCCTGGGACAGGTGGCCCTGCAGCTGCCCGGGCTGCGGGGCGCTCGCCTGCGGCCCGGCCTCAGCCTCAGCCACCCGGCGGTGCGGCGCATCGTGCGCCTGTACGGGCCCGTAGCCCTCGGCATCGGCTTCTCGATTATCGGCACGCTGATCGACCGCTGGCTCGCCTCGGGCTACGAGGCCGCCCTCGGCACCATGCGCTATGCGACAACCCTGATCCAGTTCCCGCTCGGCCTGGTGGCCTCGGCCGTCTCGCTGGCCGTGCTGCCCACACTCTCGCGGCAGAGCGCCGCCGCCGACGAGGCCAGCTTCCGGTCAACCCTGGCGATGGGCCTGAAGGTGGTGCTGCTGCTGACCCTGCCCGCGGCGGCGGGGCTGGCGGCGCTGGCCGGGCCGATCACCGGGCTGCTCTTCGAGCGGGGCGCCTTTACGGCCGAGGACACGGCGGCCACGGCGCTGGCGCTGCTCTTCTACCTACCGGGGCTGCCGGCGGCGGCGATCGACCAGGTGCTGATCTTCGCCTTCTACGCCCGTAAAAACACCCTGACGCCTAACCTCATCCAGGGCGCCGCCATCGGCAGCTACCTGCTGGTGGCCCTGCCCCTGCTCTGGCTCACCCAGCTGGGCTTTCTGGCCCTGGTGCTCGGCAACTCGGCCCAGTGGATCGGCCACGCCCTGATCACCTACGCCCTGCTCTCGCGGGCGGTGCCCCTGCGCGGCCTGCGCCTCGGCGAGGCGACGGCCAAGGGCCTGGCGGCCTCGGCGCTGATGGCCGCCGTCGTGCTCGCCATCGCCACGGCCGGCGCCGCGCTGCCCGCGCTGCCCCGCGTGGCCCTCGCCGGCGGCGCCGGGGCCCTGCTCTACCTCGGCCTGTGCGCCGCCCTGCGCGTTGAGGCCCTGGGGTTTTTCCTGGGGGCGATGCGCGCCAGGCTGCGGCCCTAGTGGCCTGCCAGGGCTGATTGACTCGGCAGCATCATAGTGCCATAATGACCTGCGGCGGCGGTTGACTACGGAGATACGAGCGGCAGATGCGCGCCTACCTCGACATCGAGACCACGTTTAGCGGCAGCATCAGCGTGATCGGCATCTACCGCCCCGACGTTGGCACAACCCAGCTCGTCGGCGGCGGCGTGAGCGACCTGCGCCTCTACGAGAGCCTCGAAGGCATCAGCACTATCGTGACCTTCAATGGCAGCGGCTTCGACCTGCCAATGATCCGCAAGCGCCTCTTCGCCGATCTGAAGGCCGAGTACGCCCACCGCGACCTGCTCTACGTCTGTCGCAAGCGCGGCCTGCGGGGCGGCCTCAAGGTCGTCGAGCAGATCCTGGGTATCGCCCGCGAGACCCAGGGCGTCTCGGGGTGGGACGCACCACGTCTCTGGCATCGCTTCGAAACCTATGCCGATCAATCCGCCCTCACGACCCTGCTTTCATACAACTATGAAGATGTGGTCAACCTGGCCATCCTCGAGGCCCTGCTCGACGGCGATGTCGCCCACGAGCTAGTCTCGGGGGTCCAGGTTTTGATGAAGTAGCCCCCTCCGATGCAGAAGAAAGTCCTCAACGAACGCTACGAGCTTGAGCGCAAGGTGGGCGAGGGCGGCATGGCCCGCATCTACGCCGGCCGCGATCTGCGGCTCAACCGACGCGTCGCAATCAAGATCCCCCACCTTCACTTCCGCGGCGAGCCCGACTTCCTCGAGCGCTTCCGCCACGAGGCCCAGGCCGCGGCGATGCTGTCGCACCCCAATATCGTCGATGTCTATGATGTCGGCCAGGACGGCGATGTCCACTACATCGTCATGGAGTACGTCGAGGGGACCGACCTCAAGACGATCATCAACCGCGAGGCGCCCCTAGCGATCGAGCGGGCCGTCGGCCTCGCCGAGCAGATCGCCCGCGGGCTCCAGGCCGCCCACCAGGCTGGCATGGTCCACCGCGACATCAAGCCCCAGAATGTTATCGTCACCCCCGACGGCCAGGCCCGCGTCACCGACTTCGGCGTCGCCAAGAGCCACCTCTCGACGGCCCTGACCGAGACCGGCGTCTCCTTCGGCACGGTGGACTACCTCTCGCCCGAGCAGGCCCAGGGCCGCCCGGCCACGGCCCAGTCGGACGTGTACGCTCTGGGCGTTGTGCTCTTCGAGATGCTCACCGGCAGGCTGCCGTTCAGCGGTGATAGCGCCGTGGCTATCGCGATGAAGCACGTGTCCGAGCCGCCGCCCGCGCCGCGCCGGCTCAACCCGAGCATCACCCCCGGGCTCGAGTCGCTGATCCTGCGGGCCCTGGCCAAAGACCCGGCCCAGCGCCCGCGCAGCGCCCAGGAGTTCGCCCAGCTGCTGGCCAACTACGGCCAGCTAGCTCAGCAGGAGACCGTGCTCAACCAGGCCGTCTCCCGGCCACAGCAGTCCGCGCAGACCGCGCCGCAGACCTCGCCACGGGCCGCCAGCGCCACCGGCTCGACCGGCCGGGTGCCCATCCCGCCGCCGCGCGCCGCCCCTGGCCGGGCCCCACGCCAGGATGGCCTGGGCTGCGGCGTATTCGTGGTGGGCATGCTGGTGCTGGCCGGCGTCCTTGGCCTGATCTACCTGATAGGCACCGGGGCGTTCGGGCAGCTCTTTGCCGGCCTTGGCGGCGGCACCCTCCCAAATCGGCCCACGGCCACGCTCGAGCCGGGCGCGCCCGCGCCCACCACAGAGATCCAGGTGCCGGTGCCCGACCTCGCCGGCCTTACGGCCGAGGCCGCCGACACGGCTCTCCAGCAGTTCAAGCTTGTCCCGGTGCGCCAGGATGCCTACGACCCCCTTGTGGCCATAGGACAGGTGGTCAGCCAAGAGATCGCGCCTGGCACGATGATAGAGCCCAGCCAGCCGGTGACCTACACCGTAAGCCTGGGGCCGCTGCTGGTAGAGGTGCCGGATGTGACGCGGGTGCCCGCCGATCTGGCCAGGCAGCGCCTGAGCGGGGGCGGCTTCCCGGTCGAGGTGGTGGAGGAGTCGAGCCAGACGGTCGATGCCGGCTTCGTGATTCGCCAGTCGCCCAGCGCGGGCCTGCGCGTACCCCAGGGCCAGGTGGTCACGCTGGTGGTCAGCAGGGGCGACACGGTGCGCTTCCCTGATGTGATCGGGCTACAGCGCGATGAGGCCGAGCGGCAGATCAGGGCGACGGCGGGCCTCGGGCTGAAATATGTGGACGAGCAGGGCCGCGATAGGCTGCCGGACTACGACCGCTACGCGGTCGGCGAGGTGGTGAGCGCC
Organism: Chloroflexales bacterium; assembly: GCA_013336035.1. Classification (GTDB taxonomy): domain Bacteria; phylum Chloroflexota; class Chloroflexia; order Chloroflexales; family Chloroflexaceae; genus CAIWXH01. The sequence goes on along the minus strand of JAAXUL010000101.1, from coordinate 5,707 downwards.
CAGACCAGCGATGGCAGAGGCCTGGCCAATGGTGACATGGTGCCGCGGGGCACAGAGATTATCCTTGGCGTGAAGAAGGGCGAGTAGGACAAGAAAAAAGAGGACATATAGTGTCCTCTCCTCTGTGGGCACGTCAGGCTGTGGGCCGGATCAGGCGGTCTGAGGCTCATTGGAGTGCTTGTGCAGCTTCTCGGCCTCGTCGAGGAGGCGGCGGCGCTCGGTGACGTCAAAGGTCTGGTTGGCGACATGACGCCACTCTTCGCGGACCTCATAGGCCCACTGGCCGGCCTCGGTGCTTACCCACCGGGGCGCTTTGAAGCGCCGAGTCTCCGTAGGTGTGTTCATGGTGTGCTCCTTATCCTTGTAGTGAGAACGAATCAAGCGTAGCGGTGGTGGTTACAGGGCTATATCTGGCCCCAGCATACAGCCCGCGCGTGACGAACGGCTGTCGCGGGGGGCGAGACGGCGTGACAAAAGCCTCATCAGGCGACCAGAGGCGTGTCTATGCTCAGGCGGCCCTCGCGCACGCGCAGCACCCGGTCGGCGACGCCAATCCCCTCGGGGCTATGTGTGACCATGATGAGTGTCTTGCCGGCCTGCCGCGTGAGCTGGTCGAGCAGGTCGAGAATCTGGCGGCTGGTCTCGGCGTCGAGGTTGCCGGTGGGCTCGTCGGCGAGGATAAGGGCCGGGTCGTGGGCAAGGGCGCGGGCGATCGCCACACGCTGCTGCTCGCCCCCGCTGAGCCGGTCGGGGAAGCTGGCGCCGCGGTCGCCGAGGCCCACGGCGACGAGCATAGCCCGCGCCACAGCCCTGGCCGCGGCGTCGGTGCGGCCGTTCAGCTCGAGGGGGAGCAGCACGTTCTCGAGGACGGTCAGGGTCGGCACCAGGTTGAAGAACTGGAAGATGAAGCCCACGCTGCGCCGACGAAAGAGGGTCCGCTCGCGCTCGCTGAGCCGGCTGAGCGCGCGCCCATCAACCCAGACCTCGCCGCCGGTGGGCAGATCGATCCCGCTGATCAGGTTGAGCAGTGTGCTCTTGCCGCTGCCGCTCTTGCCGACGATCACTAGCAGCTCGCCGCGGGCCACATCAATGCTGAGCTCGTGGAGGACCATGCGGATGCCGCCGCCTTCCTCATAGGCCTTGCTGACCCGCTCGAGCCGGATCAGGGGCCCATCCTCGCCTATCGCCATTGATCAACCTTTTGCAAAGTATTTGAACATAGTATAGCATACGAGCACAATCAGTGCCATAGAAGCAAGGAAGGAGCACAGGGAGGAGTTGAGCGATCAAGTCCGGCCAGAAAAACGAAGCGGCGGCCTTAATGGCCGCCACGCTCGTACGATTCCAAGAAGGGTGCTGCCCCGCGGGCCTTTCGGCTAGCGATGTGGGGTGTGGCGGGGGCTCACGGGGAGTGGGGGGAATAAGTGCGGAAATCGATCCGGGGACTTATTCGCTTACCGTGCGTCCTTTGGGGCCGCGCTCTTCTGTTAAGTTCAGGATACCTGATCAGAAGGGCCGGCTCAATAGTTCCTTACTCCCCCGTGCGGATGACCCTTAGGCCCCTAGAGTACTGGGAGGAGGGGTGACCCATGCTACAATGAGGCACCGATAATGACCAGTGGTACGCTGTGAGCCTATGCCCCCGAAACGTGGACCAACCCTCTTCGATGCGCAGCGCGCCCAGGCTTTGCAGAGCCAGGCGCCCCTGGCGGCGCGCATGCGGCCGCGCACGCTGGACGAGTACAGCGGCCAGGAGCAGATCGTGGGCGAGGGCCGGCTGCTGCGGCGCGCCATCGCCAGCGACCAGCTCTTCTCGATCATCCTTTGGGGGCCGCCAGGCAGCGGCAAGACGACCCTGGCCCGGATCATCGCCGCCAGCACCAACGCCCACTTTGAGCCCCTCTCGGCGGTGAGCGCCGGGGTGGCCGACCTGCGGCGGGTCATCCAGGAGGCCCAGGACCGCCTGGGGATGTTCCAGCAGCGGACGGTGCTCTTCATCGACGAGATCCACCGCTTCAACAAGGCCCAGCAGGACGCGGTGCTGCCCTATGTCGAGGATGGCACGGTCATCCTGATCGGCGCCACCACCGAGAACCCCTCGTTCGAGGTCAACGGCGCCCTGCTATCACGGGCCCGCGTCTTCACCCTCGAGGCGCTGAGCGACGAGGCTATTGGCGGGCTGGTAGACCGGGCCGTCGCCGACAGCGAGCGGGGGCTCGGGGCGCTCAACGTCATGCTGGCCGCCGACGCGCGCGGCTACCTGGTGAATATGGCCAACGGCGACGCGCGAACAGCGCTCAACGCCATCGAGGCCGCCGCGCTCTCGAAGCCGCCGGCCCTGGGCGACAAGCGCCTGATCACCCTCGCCGACATCCGCGACGCGCTGCAGACCAGGGCCACGCGCTACGACAAGAACGGCGAGCTGCACTACGACGCCATCTCGGCCCTGCACAAGAGCGTGCGCGACAGCGACCCCGACGGGGCGCTCTACTGGCTCGGCCGTATGCTCGATGGCGGCGAGGACCCGATGTTCATCGCGCGGCGCGTCGTGCGTATGGCCGTGGAGGATATCGGTCTGGCCGACCCGGCGGCCCTGCCCCAGACGATGGCCGCCCAGCAGGCCGTCCACTTCCTCGGGCAGCCCGAGGGCGATCTGGCCCTGGCCCAGGCGGTTGTATATTTATGTCAAGCCCCGAAGAGCAACGCGGTCTACCGGGCCTACGGGGCGGCGCAGAAAGATGTGGCCGAGACGCGCAACGAGCCGGTGCCGCTGCACCTGCGCAACGCGCCGACGAAGCTGATGAAGGGCATGGGCTACGGCAAAGGCTACGAGTACGCCCACGACATGGCCGAGGGCCGCAGCGAGCAGGCCCATCTGCCGCCCAACCTCGAGGGCCGTATCTACTATGAGCCCACCGACCGCGGCTTCGAGAGCCTGGTGCGCGAGCGGCTGGCCTGGCGCACCGAGAGCCGACCGCCGACCGCCGACCGCCGGCCACCAGGCGCCGACCGCCGACCGCCAGAGGCTGACCCCCAGGCCCTCGCGGGCGAAGAGTCGCAGGAGGTGCCGCTGGGCGAGGAGTCGCAGGAAGTGCCCGATCTGCCCCCTCAGGCGCCACGCCCACGCGGCAGGCCGCGGAAGGGGTAGGCGCCCCGCCGCAGGCCGCAGCGCCGACTATGACGCATTACCACCACGCGGGGCAGCACGGACGCGTGTATAATGGTGGTGCAGCGAGACGCCCCGGTGGCGGCCTGCGAGACGCCTCAGCGGGGCGTCTGTACGCTTTTTTGCTTGGGGTGAGGCTATGGCGACCGGCGCGCAGGTGGTAATAGTCGGGGCGGGGGTAGTCGGGGCGAGCGTGGCCTATCACCTGGCCCTGCGGGGCTGCACTGATGTACTGCTGCTCGAGAAGGAGGAGACAGAGATCAGCGGCAGCACGGCACGCTCGGCGGCCGGCGTGCGCCACCAGTTCTCTAGCGCCACCAACATCTTGCTCTCGCGCTACAGCATCGAGAAGCTGCGCACCTTCGACGAGGAGGTGGGCGGCCACGCCGAGCTGCACCAGGTCGGCTATCTGTTCCTGGTCAACGACGAGGCCACCTGGGCGCAGTACCGGCGCAACGTAGAGCTGCAGCGCGAGCTCGGGGTGCAGGTCGATCTGCTCACCCCCGAGGAGGCCGCCCGCTTCGTGCCACGCATGCGCATCGACGATCTGGTGGGCGCCACCTTCGGCCCCGACGACGGCTACTGCGACCCCTACGGCATCGCGCTGGGCTATCTGCGGGCGGCCCAGCGCATGGGGGTGCGCCTGCTGCGGGCCACCGCCGTCACCGGCTTCGATCTGGCCGGCGGGCGCGTGGCGGGCGTGACCACCAGCGCGGGCCCGATCGCCTGCGAGACGGTGGTCAACGCCGCGGGGCCGTGGGCCGGCGCCGTGGGCGCGCTGGCCGGCCTCAGCATCCCGGTGCTCCCGTTTCGCCGCAATATCTACGTGACCACGCCCTTCCCGCAGATCCCTGGCCCGATCCCGCTCACTGTCGATGTGGGCAGCGGTTTCTATATGCGCCACGAGGGCCCAAGCATCCTGATGGGCAAGTCAAACCCCGACGAGCCGAGCAGCTTTAACCAGACGGTCGACTGGGCGTGGCTCGACCATTTGCTCGAGGTGGGCCTGCGGCGCTTCCCCATCCTCGAGGAGGCGAGCCTGGCCGAGAGCCAGTGCTGGGCCGGGCTCTACGAGATCACGCCCGACCACACGCCGATCCTGGGCCGACACCCCGCCCTGGCCGGCTACATCGACGCCAGCGGCTTCAGCGGCCACGGGATTATGCACGCCCCCGCCACGGGCCTGCTGGTCGCCGAGGAGGTCCTCGACGGCCGGGCCACAACGATCGACATCGACGAGCTGAGGATCTTGCGCTTCCAGGACGGCGCCGTACATACTGAGCACAATATCATCTAAATGGCAACCCGAGCGCTCGAAGATCTCTTCGTGGACAGGCTGAAACAACTGGAGCGTTTCCGCAAGAGCCTCGAGGGGGCAAGCGGCCGGAAGATCATCCTCGTCGCCGCCGCCGCGGGCATGGGCAAATCGTGGCTGCTTCGCCGCTTCGCTCAGGAGGCCGAGGCCCGCGGCGCCGCGAATGTCCTGGTCGATTTTAGCGACGGCCAGGCCTACGATGTGCTCACGCTGGTGCGCCGCTTCCGCGACGACCTCGGCCCGACCCACTTCAACCGCCTGACGGCGACGATCAACGAGGCCACGGCGCCCCGCCTGGTGATCGCCGACCAGGGCGATGGCCGCGCCGCCGCGCCGGCTGTCAGCTTCGATGGCGCACAGCTCGGCGATGTCCGGATCGGCGAGGTGGCGGGCCGCAATATCATCAAAGATAACCTCTTCGTCGTCCAGGCCGACAACCCGCTCCTGCTCCAGGCGATCGAGGACCGGGTGACCCAGGTCTTCTTCGAGTGTCTCGCGGCGATCGTCACCGCCACGCCGGTGCTCTTCCTCTTCGACAGCTACGAGCGCACCTCGCAGGAGGGCGAGCGCTGGGTCTCGAACGCCGCCGACCGCTGGATCCAGCGCGAGCTGCTGGCGCGCATCAACGATGGGCGGCTCACGAATACGGTCGTCGTCCTCGCCGGCCGCCGCCTGCCAGCCTTCGACGCCGCCTGGGCGAAGGTGGTTGGCGATCTGCCGATCGAGCTGTTCACCGTAGACGATGTGGCCGAGTACCTGCGCCGGAACCGGCGCCTCGCGAGCCTCACCGACGCCGAGGTCCAGACCCTGTACAACGCCGTCCAGGGCAACCCGCAGCTGCTCGGCATTATCGGCGATAACCTGGAGCGCTCGGCAATGCAGGGCGCCCCGGATGACGACTGGTGAGCCTATGAGCGACCCCTCGACGGGCGGCGAGCCCGCCGTGCCGGTAGACCACGCGATGGTGCAGACTATCGCCCAGAGTCTGCTCCAGCTCGCCCGCAGCAAGGGCGGCGACGATCTGGTGGCCCTGAGCATCGATCAGATGCTGCGCGGCCTGCCCGAGCGCCAGGCCGAGGTGCTGCGCCGCTGCGCCATCCCGCGCTGGTTCGACGCCAGCGTGCTGCGTGTGCTGCGCGAGAAGGAGGAGGGGAACGAGCACTTCCTCGACAAGCTGCGCGACTACAGCTTCGTGCGCGATCTGGGCGACGGGCGCCTGGCCTACC
>JAAXUL010000699.1 GCA_013336035.1 Chloroflexales bacterium | reverse complement strand
CGTGTGCTCTTCCGATCTCTTGACGGTGACGGGGGCCGGGGGGGTGAGGTTCGGGCGCGGTAGGGACTTTGACCTGGCCCTACCGTCTTCCAGAGTCATCTTGACCTGGTCGTACGCACGCTCTCTGGCCCCCAGGTCGAACTGCTCGAGCTGATCGGGCTGCTCGGCGAGGGCAGCTGGGGCGCTGGCCAGCTCGCCGCGGCCTCGCTGCGCACTGTGGCCGCGATCGATGCCGACCTGACCGTGCTCGCCGAGCGCGGGCTGATCAGCGGCGCCGAGGCCGATCGCTACCGGACCAACCGGCTCGTGCGGAACTACGCCCGCGCTCGCCGCTCCCAGCCCCCGGCGAGCGAGCCCGACCTCGGGGCCTACCTCTTCGCCCGGGCCTGCCTGGATCTGCTCGCCGACCAGGTCGCCCGTATCACTGGCCCCGCAGGCCACGGCGGCGCCACGGCGGTGCCGCCCGCCGTGGCGCGCGACCTCGTCCAGCGCCTGACTGACGCGCTGCGCCCGGATGTCTTTCACCTGCGCGAGGCCCTCGTCTGGGCGACCGAGCGTGAGACGTGGGGGCTGATGGAGCGATTCGCGCAGCGCGCCTGGTGCGGGCTCCTGGACGATCTGGTGGCGAACGCGAGCGAGATTAGCGCCACGCTGACCCTCGACCTCACCTTCAAGCTGGACGAGTACGACCTGGCTGGGGTGCCACTCTACGTGATCGTGGACGCGGTGCAGCGGCAGGGCCGCGAGGCGCTGCGCCTGCTGGGCTACCGGCAGACGGCCACGGCCTACGAGGTGCTCCCGCCCGACGAGCTGGGCCGGCTGTACCTGGAGCCGCTGCGGCTGTACCTGGGTGTCAGCGAGGGTGAGCTGGTCTGCTACGACGAGGCGGGTGTGGCCTTGGGCGACTACACCGCCGTGGACGCCGCGCGGGCCGCCGCGGAGGCGCGAGCCGTCGAGGTCGAGGCGCGGCTGCGGGCGGCCGAGGCCGAGCTGGCGCGGCTGCGTGGTGAGCGGGCGCCAGAGTAGCGCTCGCTACCATCGCCCCACCGGCATGCGCGGCAGCGCTACACCTCGCCGTACTTGTACTTCGTGCTTTCCTCGTCCTTGTGGTAGAGGCGCCAGCGGCGGCCGTTGGTGAGGATGCCCCAGGGCGTCCCCGAGTGACGCATATAGAAGGCGATCTGGTCGGCGGGGACACGCGAGAGCTCCTCGTCGTCGCCGGGGGTGGAGACGTAGAGCTTGCGCTCCCAGTACTTCGCGTCGCCGACCGCAAATGCGCCCTTCAGATCAGCATCGGTGAGCGTCTTGCTCTTGTTGGCGTTGAGCGCGGCGGTATCGCGGTAGAAGCGGTAGTCGGGCTTCTTGGTGCCCTTGGGGGTGCGCAGGGCGACCTGGACCTCGAAGCTGTGGCCGAGGGCCTCGAGCACGGGGCGCACGAGGTCGCGCTCGGTCTGGGCCTCGTTGCTGGAGGGGGTGAAGGCGGCGAAGATCTCGCGGACCCGCGCGAGCACGGGGGCGGCCTCGTCCACCAGGGCGAGCCAGGCGGTGCTACGGGGCAAGGTCTCGTCGAGGTAGCGGTCGGCGAAGAGCTGGCGGTTATGGTGGCGCTGGGCGAGGGCCAGCGGGAGCTGCGAGGCTGACATCGGCGACCCTATCGGCGCATGTGAACGCTGCGGCGCAGTATACCCACGCGCGGGCCGGGGCGCAACAGCGAGGGGCACTGAAGCCCTTTGGCGGCTCGTCGATGGTTACAGCGCAGCCCTGCCGCGTCCCTATACTTGAGGGGCGATACCACCGGTTGTTAAGGAGTGCCACCATGGACTACCCGATCAATCTCGAAGGCTTTGAAGGACAGGCGATCGTCGTTCAACCGGCGGGCTTTCTGAGCGGGCCGAAGTTGCTTGTCAACGGCCAGCCGGCGGCGAAGGGGCAGAAGCGTGGTCAGATGGTCTTGCGCCGCAATGACGGGAGCGAGGCGCTTGCGACGTGGAAGCCGCAATTTATCGATGTTCCCCGGCTTATCGTTGACGGTCAGACGATCAATGTGGCCGAGCCGCTCAAGTGGTACGTCTGGCTGTGGAGCGGGCTGCCGTTTATCCTCGTCGTCGTCGGCGGGGCCATCGGGGCAGTGGTGGGCATGATCGGCTTCGGCGTCAACGCCAACATCTTTCGGTCGTCATGGCCGACCGCTGCGAAGTTCGCGGTTTCGGCCATTGTCTCTGTCGTTGCTGTGGTCGCGTACATCGTGCTCGCAGCCCTCTTGTTGGCCGCTGTCGGGTGATAGACTGGAGCTCTGCGGTACGAGCCGCCCTTGATCATGTGGCTACAGTGGGGATATCTCGACCACCTACTGGTACTCCACAACCACGGCGATCGCCGCCGCGATCTCCTCCATCAGCGCTGCCGGCATCCGACCGAGGCGCACACGGAAACGCTCCAGGGCGACGGATCGCATCTGGAGCGTGTCAGCGGAGGAGCGCTTGCTCAGGCCCGTCCCGTCACTCGGGTCGACGGGAACGAGCCAGAGCTTGGTGTCGTGGGAGGGCTGACAGCCCGTCAGGGGTACGACGAGCTTTACCCCCAGCACCCCCATCGCGTCAGAGCTTACGACGAGGGCCGGGCGCGTCTTGCGCATCTCGTCGCCCTTGGCGGGGTCGAGGGCGACGAGCCAGATCTCGCCGCGGCGGGGCATGCTACTCGTCGGAGGTGTCGATGATGGCATCGTCGGTGTCCTGCCAGTCGGGGTCGGGTGCGTAGTCGGGGGCTAGCTGCGCGGCCTGCTCGGCTATGATCCGTCGACGCTCGGTGAGCGGCAGGGCCAGGAAGGCCCGGCGCTGGATGTGATCGAGCGACGGCGTTGTCTCGGCAAGCCCAGGGGCAAGGGCGGCGGCCTCCGCTGGGCTGAGCAGCTCCTCGGCCAGGGCGCGCAGCACGTGGCGGCGCAGCCAGGTGGGCTCCTCGCGCGGGAGCTGGCCCGGCTCCTCCCGGCGCCAGCCCAGGCGGTTGATGTCGATGCACCACTGCTTGTAGTAGGACGCGGTGATGATCTCAAGATCCCGCAGCCGGCGCAGCAGCGCCTGGACACTCATGCCGAAGCGCTGTTTCAGCAGCAGCAGCTCGTGGGCGGAGATGCTGCTGCGCGTCGCCCCGACCTCCTGGCGGATGACCTCGGCCGGGGCGAGGAGTGCGGCACCGAAGCGGAAGGCGGCCGTCTCCTCCTGGTCCTCGGGGAGGGCCGAGACCTCCATGGTGAGGTGCCCGAGCTCGTGGGCGAGGTTGAGGCGCTGGCGCTCGCCGGCGACCTTCTCGTCGCTGACCACGGCGGCCGCGGCGACCTGTCCATCGCTCGTCCGAACCACGGCGGAGATGCCATCGAAGCGGCGGTCGCCGTCGATCTCGAGCACGTGGACGAAGTGGTCCTCGAGGGTCGCGGTCACACTCGCCAGCGGCTCGAGCCCGAGCCCCCACCTGGCCCGGACCTGGGCCGCAGCACGCTCGGCGTCCTCGACGCGGGCCACCGCTATCCCCCGCACGTCGAGGTCAAGGGCCGCATCGAGCTGGAGCCGGTCCTGGAGCTGCACGCGGCGCTCGAGGGCGTCGCTGATGTGGCTCTCGACACGCTCCTGCTCGCGCTTGGGGAGCGAGGCCCGGCGGCGGTAGCCGAGGAACTCGACCTGGAGGTCAGGTGGGGCGACGAGCTGCGCGGCCTTCACGCCGAGGGCCACAGCGAGTAGGGCCAGCACGCGGGGCGAGGGTGCGGCCTTGCCCAGCTCGTACTTGGAGAGCGCCTGCTTGGTCACGGCCCCGCCGAGGGTCGCCGCAAGGGCATCGAGGGACATCCCGCGGGCGAGGCGCAGCTGTTTGAGGCGCTGGGCGAGTGCCATAGGGGGGCTCCTCTATCCCTTGCACATCTGTACTGGTTGACGATTATAGCAAGAATGAGGGGGGTTTGTCAACGCCGGCTTACGCAGCAGGGTGAAGAGGAGCTGGTAGGGCTGAGGGACAGAGCAATCGCTTTCTCAAGGGGCAGTGCGGTCGGTACTGCTTTCGATAGGGCGGGGGAGCCGCTGGCGCTGTCGGGCGGGCTCGCGCACGGCCAGGGGTGGACGGTGCAGAGCTGATGGCAGATGGCCCAGGTGAAGAAGCGGCTGAGGGTCGCGGTGCGGCGGGCGACCGTGCTCAAGGAAACTGCGCCCCGGCCTGCCCAGTGCTCCAGCTCCACCAGGGTGAGCTGGTCGAGGGGGGTGGTCAGGGCGACGGCCGCGGCGGTCAGCTCGTAGCGATAGGCGCGCAGGGTATGGGGCCGGAGGCGCGCCGCACGGGCCATGTCATCGAGAAAGGCCGGGACGTGCGCGGCGAAGGTCGCTTCCATCGCAGCTCCTGGCCAGGAGAGGGTGACCGTACCAGTGCTGCTCAGTTTGCCAGAGAAATCCGGACTTGTCGAGAGGGAACACGTCCTGGTTTTGGCATCAGCGTCAGGTCACGATCTCGGGCAATGCCAGAGATGGCGCCTTCTCTGGCATCACTACGGTATATTGACGCTACTTAGTGGCAGCATCCTTCTGCCGCTACGGCCAGACGGAGCTTTTCACCTTCATCTACAGGTTACGCAACTGGTGAGGCAGGTGACGCCTGGCAGGAGCAGCGCCCGAACACTCCTTTCTCGCCAATCAGGTCAGATGCACCACGATGGGCCGCTCCTGGGTGACGATCGGAAAGCTGTCTGCTAGGATGAGGGTAGCCGTGGCCGATCGGTCGTGACAGACTGGGCATAGTGTGCTACCGTATGCGTATCCGGGACTTTATCCATGGATACG
>JAAXUL010001501.1 GCA_013336035.1 Chloroflexales bacterium | reverse complement strand
GCTGATACTCTTCTCGGAGAGCTTTGCGGCGAAGTCGGCCAGGTCGACGTAGCCTTCGGTGTTTGTATTGAGCACGAGGTCGGCGTTGTAGTCGAACTTCTGCGTGCTGGTGTACGCCTCGTGGATCGCCTGGTCCACGCCGGGCCGCAGGAGGAGCTCATGCGCCAGGGCATTAGTCTTCCACCGCAGGTCCGGCAACCTCCGCATATCCCAGGCGGCAATGGCGTAGGGGTCGGTCGAGTCCTGATTGTAGAGCTTAACAATATTTGTGGCGAAGTCGCGGGGCGAGGTGGTGGCGGTGAGCACGTCGGTGGCCAGGTAGCGCTCGTAGGGGAAATCAGACCAGAGCAGGCTCTGGCCGGCGATGAAATAGTTCGTGTAGGGCTGAATCTGGTAGGCGCTCTCGATCATGCCCATCAGGCAGGCGTCGAAGAAGACGATGTCGAAGCGGCCCAGGGAGTCCAGCCCCTCGAACAGCTCGCCGGTCTCACGAGTGGAGAGCGAGCTATTGGACGGCACGTCGAGGCTCATGCCGCGCCAGCTGCCGGCCTGGGTAGAGCCGCGGCTGCCGGGCTGGGCCTGGCCGCCGAAGTCGGGTGCCCAGCCGCCGCCGTGGTCGATTACGGCGAGGAAGGTATGCGCCCGAGGCGCCTGGCTCCGTCCCCAGCGAATAAACGTCTCCAGCGTGGCAGCGCTGCCCGTGTCCAGCTCCTGGCGGGTAGAGTATCCCGGCCACAGGGCATCGACGGTGGAGTCAGGAACTTCTTGCAGGCCACCCGTCCTCGGGTTGCTGACCAGCAGTCGCGTGTCGTTGTCTCCCGTGCCGTCGAACAGGACAACTAACTTCATCGCCGGATTTTGCGGGGCGGCGGTGACAAGCTGATTCTTCAATTTGAGCGCATATTCGTAGATGCTGGAGCTCGTGGTGTCACCTTTGGCGCGGTCATCGGCCGCGATGTACAGCATGACGAGCCAGGCTGGTGGGATCGCATCGATAGCGAGGGCGGCGCTGGCTACGTCGCCGACCACGTAGCTGGCGCTATTGGCGATGGTCAGCGCGATCGTTTCGCCGGTGCGTGGGCGCTGATCGCCGCTGGGCAGCAGGGTCACGTCGATGCTGGCGGAAGCCGCGCCAGCCGGGATGATGACCCGGCCGCGGGTGCTGCTGAAGCTGGCAGCCCCGCTCACCGCATAATCCTCGTTGAAAGTTGCGCTTCCGCCGACCAGAACGTCAACCGCGAGGGTGGTAGTCAGGACGCCAGTCCGCGTAAATGTGAAGCTGCTACTGCGCTGGCCCTCATGGGTAAGATGAGGTCCAGCGCTGATCGTGACCGTCGGCAGGGTGAGCACGCGTCCATTCACATCATCGCTGCTCGTACCCTCTGGTAGGGGCGTCCCCGGCCCACAGGGCTTGATGCTTGGCATACCGCCCGCGCTGCGCAGACTGCCGTCGGCCCGGATCACGATCGCGCCGCCGTAGGCGAAGCCTCGAGTGCCCTGGTTACCATCTGCGCCAGCCCCGCCAGTACCCGGGATCGCGCGATTGCAGCTAAAGGTCGTCTCGACCACGGTCACCTCGCCGGCGCGGACGTACAGCGCCCCGCCGAGCGCGCCCCCGCCCCCGCCACCCCCGCCGCCGGTTGCGGTGCCATTCCCACCAGTGCCGCCGCTGAACCCTCCGCCTACGCTAATGCTGCCACCGCCGGGGCTACCACGAGGCGAGCCTTCACCCGGGTAGGGCCCGCTGCCTCCTCCTCCGCCGCCACCGCCGCCGAAGCCGCCGCCGCCCGCGCCACCGACAAAGGTCCCGCTGCCGCCGCCACCTGCCCCACCGGCGAAGCCGCGCGTGCCGCCGCGGCACGAGCG
>JAAXUL010000698.1 GCA_013336035.1 Chloroflexales bacterium | reverse complement strand
ACAACGGCGGCGGCCACAACCGGCCCGGCCCAGCACCCGCGCCCGGCCTCATCGATCCCGGCGATGCGGGCGTGGCCCCGGGCCAGCAGAGCCTGCTCATGTTCAATCGTTGGCGCCATAGAGCAATTCCATAGAGCACCTAAATGAGCGCCCACCCCCTCACCCACGAGCGCTCAACCATCACCCACCAGCACCATGACATGGCTTGGCCCCACCTGCACCCAGCGGGGCGCGAGCGCGATCCCGGCGATGGTGAGGCGCTGCAGCTCAGCCTCGACCGCGGCATCACGGCGCGGAGGCGGCTGGAGGGTGAGGCGGTAGGCGAGGGCGACGAGGCCGGCGTAGCGGCCAGGGGCAAGCTGGGCGAAGGGCACGATGACGAGCCGGCCGCCCGGGGCGAGGACACGACGGATCTCGGCGTGGCTCCGCGGGTCAAAGATATACTCGGCCGGGAAGGTGGCGACGACGGTGTCGAAAGCGGCGGCAGAGAAGGGGAGGGCTTGGGCGAGGCCACGGGCGAGGCGCGGGGCATGGCCGGCGCGGCGCAGACGGCGCGCGGCGAGGGCGGCCATCTGGGGCGAGGCGTCGAGGCCCGCGACGGCGGGGCGGGCGGCGAGGGCCATCTGGAGATGGCCAGTGCCGAAGCCAAGCTCGAGGGTGCGGCCCCGCAGCTCGGGCAGCGCGGCGAGCGCCCAGGCGCGCCATAGCCCGCCCGAGACGGCCCAGGCCACGGTGTCGTACGTCCAGGCGAGCTCGCGGTAGAAGTGGTGGAAGGCCCGCCTGACGACCCGTCTGTAGACGATCCGCGAGGCGGCCAGAGCGCGGGTGAGCTGCGGGGCGTAGGTGAGCATAGAGAGACCAATGACGAAGGACCAAAGACAGAAGCCGCACGCCTGCGAGAGCAAGCTCTGGCTTTGGTCTTTGGTCCTTCGTCCTTTGTCGGCCGGCATCAGCCGGAGTGGGTGTCGCGGCGCTCCTTGATACGGGCCGCCTTGCCGGAGAGGCCGCGCAGGTAGTAGAGCTTGGCGCGGCGGACCTTGCCACGGCGGATGACCTTGATCGAGTCGAGGCGGGGGGCGTGGAGCAGGAAGGTGCGCTCGACGCCGATGCCATGGGAGGCGATACGGCGGACGGTGAAGTTCTCGTTGATCCCGCCGCTGCGGCGTCGGATCACGACGCCCTCGAACTCCTGGACGCGCTCGCGGCTGCCCTCGACGACCTTCACGCCGACGCGCACCGTGTCGCCGACGCGAAACTCGGGCAGGTCGGTCTTCATCTGGCGCTGGGCCAGCTCGGTCATGATCTGCTGCGACATAGAGAGCTGTCGCTCCTTTCAGACAAGGCCCGCACCAGGCGCCCGAACGAGCTCGGGACTGATGGGGCGGCCAGGCGCCGACATAGAAATCTGGCAGGCGAACTCGCCGCCTGCCAGACCGGCTTACTGGGGTCGATTATAGCACAGGCCCGACACGGGGGCAAGTAAGCCGCGGGTTGGCTATTTCATCCAATTCCACAGCGAGCGACGTTGTACCTTCTCACCGTAGCCGTAGCCGCTAGCGTGCCCTATGATGACCCATAGCGCTCAACCCTGGTTTAACCAGCACGTCCCACGGAGGAGAGACCGGCATCGTGGCGCGCCAGGCACACGTTGTGCTCGACTTTGCGATGGCGCAGCTAGTCGACACCACTGGATTCAGCTCCCCCAGGCCCACCCCGGTACTCTCTGTGGCTGCCTCTGTGGCAGCGCATGCTGCTTTTCCCTTGACTGATCGCCCACTGTCTGGACATAAATGCACCCGCGCCGTCGCGACCACGTCTGTCGCGATGGCGCTTTGCATATCCGCCAGCAGGATCTCAGGACCACGAACGTTCTGCAGACGCACAAGGAGACCGCCCGTATGAGCAAGACCGCCAAAGATGTCGTCCAGCTGATCAAAGACCAGGGCATCCAGATTGTTGACACCCGCTTCACCGACCTGTTCGGCGGGTGGCAGCACTACTCGCTCCCGGCCTCGCGTCTAACCGAGGATATGATCGAGGATGGCCTGGGCTTCGACGGCTCGTCGATCAAGGGCTTCCAGGTGATCAACGAGAGCGACATGCTCATGATCCCCGACCCGACAAGCGCCTTTGTCGACCCGACCCTAAAGGTGCCGACGCTGGTCATCACCTGCGACATCATCGACCCCCTGGAGCGCAAGCCCTACTCGCGCGACCCACGCACGGTCGCCAAGAAGGCCGAGGCCTACCTGAAGAGCACCGGGCTCGGCGACACCGCCTACATGGGCCCCGAGGCCGAGTTCTTCCTCTTCAGCGATGTGCGCTTCAGCCAGGGCCCCAACCACGGCTTCTACTATATCGACAGCCCCGAGGCGGTCTGGAACACCGGCGCCGAGGTTGAGGGCGGCAACAAGGGCTACCGCATCCGGCACAAAGAGGGCTACTTCCCGGTGCCGCCCACCGACACGCTCCAGGACATCCGCTCCGAGATGATCCTGAAGATGGCCGAGGTCGGCATCGACATCGAGCTGCACCACCACGAGGTAGCCACGGCCGGCCAGTGCGAGATCGACATGAAGTTCGACTCGCTGGTCGTCATGGCCGACAAGGTCCAGAAGTACAAATATATTGTGCGCCAGGTGGCCCGCGAGCACGGCCTGAGCGCCACCTTTATGCCCAAGCCGCTCTTCGGTGACAACGGCTCGGGCATGCACGTCCACCAGAGCATCTGGAAGGACGGCGAGCCGCTCTTCTTCGACGAGACCCAGTACGCCCTGCTCTCGAAGATGGCGCAGTACTACATCGGCGGCATCCTCAAGCACGCCCCGGCCCTGCTGGCCATCTGCGCGCCGACCACCAACAGCTACCGTCGCCTGGTGCCGGGCTTCGAGGCGCCGATCAACCTGGTCTACTCGCAGCGCAACCGCTCGGCGGCCATCCGCATCCCGACCTACTCATCGTCGCCCAAGTCGCGCCGCATCGAGTTCCGCGCCCCCGACCCCATGGCCAACCCATACCTGGCCTTCGCCGCCATGCTCATGGCCGGCCTCGACGGCATCCAGAACAAGATCGAGCCCCCCACGCCCCTCGACGTCGATATCTACGAGCTGTCGCCCGAGGAGAAGCGCGAGATCCGCGGCACCCCCGGCTCGCTCAGCGATGCTCTCGACGCCCTCGAGCTCGACAATGAGTTCCTGCTCAAGGGCGGCGTCTTCACGCCTGACCTGATCGAGTCCTACGTCGACTTCAAGCGCAAGGAGGCCGTCTCGATCGCGCTGCGCCCCCACCCCTACGAGTTCATGATGTACTACGACGCCTAAGAAGCACAGCAGAGCGTAAAGCAGCCTGCCGGCACTCTGGACATCCAGGGCACCGGCAGGCTGTTTGGTTGTTCTACGCTCTACGTTTTTATGGGCGGGTGCGGGGCGTAATCGCGCCGACGAGCATGATCAGGCCGAGCGCGCCGGTGGTGAGGCCGACATAGAGCGCCGCGATATCGGTGGTGATTAGCCCGCGCAGCACCAGGGCCCCAAAGGCGGGGATCATCCAGAGCATCCAGCTACAGACGATCATCGCCCGCCGGTCGTTCAACGTCAGCCTGGTCGCATTCTCGATCACCAGCACCGTGGCCGCCCACCCGATCAGGCCGATCAGAAAGCTCTGTAGTTGGAAGAGCATCACCATCACTGTAGCCTCCACTGCATCATTGCAGGCCCGTGTTGCCCACCATCCTAGCAGATCATTTGGACGATTTCAACATATGAGACGGCATCTTTATTGGACATTTTGCACAAAACACGCCAGATAATGGGGCGACCCGCGAGGGCGCGCCGCAGCCCGCACAGGCGTCTCCGGGCACCCGCGGAGAGCCGGGGGTGGACTGCACGCGAAGACGGTATAATGACCGACGGCGCGTAGGCAGACCTGTGAGGAGACCATGTCGAGACTGCGACGGATCGTGACCCGGGCCGGCAGCGACGCCGAGGAGCTGATCGAGCGTCTGCGACGACGGCGCAACCAGCAGGGGCCAGTCCAGGTAATCGCCTACAGGGGCATGGGCACGTCCGCCGGCCTGAGCTTGAGCGGCCGTGTGCTCGAGGACCAGGGCATTATGCCCGCCGAAGACGACCAGACGCGTCTGCGGAATCTGCGCGACAACTGGCGCCGCTTCGGCACCCACGAGCTGACGGGCGTGCTGGTGCGGGCCGACTATAAGGGTCAGACCGCCAGGGCCCGCACCGACGAAGAGGGCTACTTCCAGCTGCGGCTCGAGCCCGTCCCGCCCCTGGACGACACCCCCTGGCAGACCGTGCAGCTCGCGCTGCCCGACCTCGGCGTACAGACAACAGGCGAGGTGCTGGTGCCACCGCCCACCGCCCGCTACGCGGTGATCAGCGACATCGACGACACCGTGCTCCAGAGCTACGCCACCGACACGCTTAAGATGCTGCGCCTGACCTTTCTGCGCAACGCCCGCACCCGGCTGCCCTTCCACGGCGTCGCCGCCCTCTACAGGGCCCTCGAGGCGGGCGCGGGCGGGCACGACCATAACCCGATCTTCTATGTCTCGAGCAGCCCGTGGAACCTCTACGACTTCCTGGTCGAGTTCATGGCCCACCACGGGCTGCCGGACGGGCCGCTCTTCCTGGCCGACTACGGCCTCGACCGCGAGAAGCTGATCAAGCAGCGCCACGCCGACCACAAGCTGGCGCAGATCGAGTGGATCGCGGCCAGCTACCCCCACCTGCCCCTGGTGCTGATCGGCGATAGCGGCCAGCACGACCCCGAGATCTACC
>JAAXUL010000100.1 GCA_013336035.1 Chloroflexales bacterium | reverse complement strand
GTCGGTGGTCCCGGTGATCAGGTTGTCCATGGCGATCACCGTGTGGCCCTCGGCCAGGAAGCGGTCGCAGAGGTGTGAGCCCAGAAAGCCTGCTCCGCCGGTTATCAGGACACGCATGGGTACTCCCTCATTATGCTGGCCTGCCTTTGGGGTGCGGCAGGTAGTAGGGCGGGTCAGTAGGCTCCCCGGCCGCCGATCACGGCGGGGATGACCATCAGGAGGACGCGCAGATCCATGCTGAGCGACCAGTTCTCGGCGTAGTAGATATCGAGGCGCACCTGCTCATCGAACGACATATCGCTGCGGCCGAGCGCCTGGACCAGGCCGGCGCAGCCCGGCATCACCTCGAGGCGGCGGTGGTGCCACAGCTCGTAGCTGGCCACCTCCTCGGGCAGGGCGGGGCGTGGGCCGATGACGCTCATCTCGCCCCACAGCACATTCAGCAGCTGAGGCAGCTCGTCGAGGCTGCTGCGGCGCAGGAAGCGCCCGAACCTAGTGATCCGCGGGTCATCGCGCATCTTGAACAGCGGGCCGTCAGCCTCGTTATGGACGACCAGAGCGGCCTTGCGGGCCTCGGCGTCGGGCACCATAGTGCGGAACTTATAGCACATGAATAGATGGCCGCCCTTGCCGACGCGCTGCTGGCGGAAGAGCACGGGGCCAGGCGAGTCGAGGCGGATCAGCAGGGCGATCAGGCCGCCGAGGGCCAGGGTAAAGGGCGCCGTGAGCAGCACCGTGGCCACGTCGGTGGCGCGCTTCAGGGCCAGGTTGGCCCCGCGCAGCCTGATCTCCTTGGGTCGCAGCAGGGGCACGCCGCTCAGGTGGTGCAGATCGACCCGGTCGAAGCTGAGCTGGTAGAAGTCGGGGGCCAGCAAAAAGCCCACGCCCAGGCGCTCGCAGGTGGCCACCAGCTCAGGCAGGCGGCCCTGCTCCCAGAAGGGCAGCGCGAGGATGACCTGCTGGGCGCCGCTCTGGCCGATCGCCCGCTCGAGGTCTTCGAGAGTGCCCATGTGGCAATAGACCCGCGTGGCCCGGCCATTCTCGACGATCGGCCGATCGTCGATGTAGCCGACGAGGGTGTAGCCAAGGCCGGGCGAGGCCGCGAGGCCGCTCATCACCTCCTGGCCAAGGCCCGTGCCGCCCACCACCAGCACCCGCTCCTGCCCAATGCCGTGCGACCAGCGCCAGTGCTGCACACCCGCGTGCAGCAGGCGCCAGCTGGCGAGCAGCACGGTGATCGTCGCCCCGGCGAAGACAAAGATCAGGCGCGAGTAGTAGAAGGGCTTGTAGAGAAAGACGAAGACGATCAGCAGGGCGATGCCGGTCAGCGTGCTGCCGACGATGATCCCGATCTGATCGAGGAGGCCAAGGCGGGGTGAGGCCCGGTAGATGCCACGGGTGGTGAAGCGCAGGCCGAGGAGGAACATCAGGGGGAGGA
Organism: Chloroflexales bacterium; assembly: GCA_013336035.1. Taxonomy (GTDB): domain Bacteria; phylum Chloroflexota; class Chloroflexia; order Chloroflexales; family Chloroflexaceae; genus CAIWXH01. The sequence goes on along the minus strand of JAAXUL010000100.1, from coordinate 12,185 downwards.
TAATCGGCAGGAAGGCCGCAAAGTCGACCTGGTTCTGGGTCGCGACCTCGAAGACGATGTAGTCGAATGGCTCGGGCCAGTCGGCGAGGTAGCGCAGCCAGTAGGCAAAGAGGAAGCCAACAAAGATCAGGGCCTGGTCCCATGCCAGCATCCCGAGGGCGGCCAGGCGGCGGCGGCTGCGCGACGACTCGACGTCTTCGACCAGCGCCGGCCCGACGGTGCGACGGATGCTTCTATCCATCCAGGTCCCCTTGCCCTACATTGTATCGTGTCCTCCCCATAGCTCAAGCGGATTGTACCATACCCGACGCAAAGGCCAATCGCGAGGCGCTGTTAGGCAGGTGAGAGTCGGGGTGCGTGCGCTATATGGGCTTGCGGGGGCTGTCGCCCTCGCGGGGATCGGCTGCCGGCGCGGTCCGCATATGCTCAACGTACATTGAGATCCCGGGGACGGCAGAGACGATCAGCATCAGGGCGAGAAGTCCGAGCCAGGCCATAGATGTGCTACTCCGTGTCTGTTATTGTCAAGCCGGTGGTAGAGACGGCGACACCGCTGGGAGGGATCACATCGGCGCCGATGGTATATTGTGGTCCGGCACACACACGGACCGGCAGCGGCGAAAATCTATCCTCACAACCTCGGGCATCGTATCGTACCACACCTTAGCCACAATGCAAGCGCCGGCGGCCCTGCTCGTGCTACAATTCACATAAGTATTAGGGTATCAGGGTGCCATTATGAGCGACCAGCCTGAACCGAAGGACGACGCCCACCCGCTCCGGCGTGTCTCGCTACGCGCCTTCGAGAGCCTGATCGACCAGCAGATCCGTGAGGCCGAGGCCGCGGGTCAGTTTCGCGACCTGCGGGGCGCCGGAATGCCCCTCGACCTTGACGCCGATAAGGACGTGCCCGAGGAGCTGCGCGTGGGCTACCGCATGCTGAAAAATGCCGGCTATGCCCCCCCCTGGATCGAGCTGCAGAAGAGCATCCGCGAGGACCAGGAGGCCCTGGCCCGCTGGCTCGCCCGCGCGAACGAGCGCTGGCCAGGCCTCGGCGAGCGCGACCGGGCGACGCTGCAGGCCGAGTACGGGCAGAGGCTGAGCGACCTCAACAGGCAGATCAATACCTACAATCTCAGCGCGCCCCCCGTGGCCGGGCAGATCCCGCTGCTGCAGCCATGGCGCGAGCTGCGGAAGCTTGGGTGAGCGCTCTCCCAAGCTTCCGCAGGCGAGCGCTCTCCTCTATGCCGCCCTGGCCGCCTTGGGCTCCTCGGTGCCCTCGACGGCATTCTCGATACGGGCCACAGCGTCGCGGGGGATCACCGTCTTGAACAGGCCGCGGTAGACCTCCCAGCGGGCCAGCACCTCGGCGCCGCGGGCGCTGCCGGTCAGCTCGACGTGGCGCTTGATCAGCTGCTGGACGCGGGCGACATCGCGGGTGCTGAGGGGTCGCAGTTCGATCAGCTGGGGGTTATAGCGCCGCTCGAGGGTGCCGGCCTCATCGAGCACAAAGGCGGTGCCGCCGGTCATGCCGGCGCCGAAGTTGCGCCCGGTGCCCCCGAGGATAACCACGGTGCCGCCGGTCATATACTCGCAGCCGTGGTCGCCCACGCCCTCGACAACCGCGGTCGCGCCCGAGTTGCGCACTGCGAAGCGCTCGCCCACCTGGCCAGAGGCGTACAGCTCGCCGCCGGTGGCCCCGTAGAGCAAGGTGTTGCCGGCGATCACATTCTCGTGGGGGGCGTAGCGGGCGCTGGCGTCGGGCGCGACCACGATCGTGCCGCCGGCCATACCCTTGCCGACATAGTCGTTGGCGTCGCCGGTGAGCAGCAGGTCGACGCCGGGGGCGTTGAAGGCGCCGAAGCTCTGGCCGGCGCTGCCGCGCAGGTTGATCGTGATCGTGCCGGCTGGCAGGCCCTTGTCGCCGTAGATCTGGCCGATCGCGCCGGCCAGACGCGTGCCGACCGAGCGGTCGCGGTTGCGGATGCTGTAGCTGAGGGTGGCCGGGCCGCGGGCGGCCAGGGCGGCCCGCGTATCCTGCATCACCCGCTCGTTCAGGCTCTCCTCGGCGGGCAGGGCGTTGCGGCCGCCGCTGTGGCGCAGCTCGGCGCCGCCTGCCAGGTGCGCCGACCCGATCACCGGCGTCAGGTCGAGCGAGTCGGCGCCGGGCGCGCCCATCTGGCGCTGGCGCAGCAGGTCGCTGCGGCCCACGGCCTCGTCGATCGAGCGCAGGCCAAGGCTGGCCAGGATCTCGCGCACCTCCTGGGCCATGTAGCGGAAGAAGGCCATCACCATCTCGGGCTTGCCGGGGAACTTGGCCCTGAGATCGAGGCGCTGGGTGGCGATGCCAACGGGGCAGGTGTTGTTATGGCAGGCGCGGGCCATAATGCAGCCCTCGGCGACCAGGGCCGCGGTGCCGAACGAGAACTCGTCGGCGCCGAGCAGGGCGGCGACCACCACATCGCGCCCGGTCTTCAGGCCGCCATCGGCGCGCACCCGCACCCGCCCGCGCAGGCGGTTGAGCACCAGCGTCTGCTGCGTCTCGGCGAGGCCCAGCTCCCAGGGGATGCCAACGTTCTTGATGCTGCTGAGCGGCGCGGCGCCGGTGCCGCCGTTGTAGCCGCTGATCAGGATGGTGTCGGCGTAGCCCTTGGCCACGCCCGCGGCGATCGTGCCCACGCCCGCCGTCGCCACCAGCTTCACGCTGACGCGGGCGGTGGGGTTGGCCTGCTTGAGGTCATAGATCAGCTGGGCCAGGTCTTCGATGCTGTAGATATCATGGTGGGGCGGCGGCGAGATCAGGGCCACGCCGGGCACGGTGTGGCGGATGCGGGCGATCTCCTCGTTGACCTTATGGCCCGGCAGCTGGCCGCCCTCGCCGGGCTTGGCGCCCTGGGCCATCTTGATCTGCAGCTCGGCGGCGCTGGCCAGGTAGGCCGGGGTCACGCCAAAGCGCCCCGAGGCCACCTGCTTGATCCGGCTGTTGCGCTCGTCCTTGTAGCGGCCGTGGTCCTCGCCGCCCTCGCCGCTGTTGGCCATACCGCCCAGGCGGTTCATGGCGATCGAGAGCGTCTCGTGCGACTCGAGGCTGGTCGAGCCGTGGCTCATCGCGGCGGTGCTGAAGCGCTTGACGATCGCCTCGATCGGCTCGACCTCGTCGAGGGGCGCGGCGGGGCCGGCGGGGACGAGCGCGAGCAGGTCGCGGGGCTCGACGGGCGAGCGGCCGTTGACCATATCGGCGTAGGCGCGGTAGGTGGCGTAGCCCTCGGCGCTGAGCCCCGGGCCCTGGCTGTCGCCGCTGAGGGCGTGGGGGCTGTTGGTGGCCTTGTGGAGGGCGTTGACGACGGCGGGGCTGAAGGCGTGCTGCTCGCCATCGCGCTTGAACTTGTAGTAGCCGGGGTGGGCCAGAGCCGGCGCGGGCAGGTCGAAGGCCCGGGCGTGGCGGGCCCGCATGTCCTGCTCGATCTTGGCGAAGCCGATGCCGCCGATGCGCGTGGGCGTGCCGGTGAAGCAGGCCTCTACGATGGCCTGCTCGAGGCCGACGATCTCGAAGATCTGAGCGCCGCAGTAGCTGTCGATGGTCGAGATGCCCATCTTCGACATGGTCTTGAGCAGGCCCTTCTCGAGGGCGTGGATGAAGTTGTGCTCGGCCTCTTCGGCTAAGGTCAGCGAGCGCGGGTCGCCGTGGATCTTCTCGACGGCGCCGTTGGCGGCCTTATTCTTGACGGCCTCGCGCTCGAGGGCCAGGGTGCGCACGCTCGCGATAGCCAGGTAGGGGTTGAGCGCCTCGGCCCCGTAGCCTACCAGGCAGGCGAGGTGGTGGACCTCGCGCAGCTCGCCGGTCTCGGCCAGCAGCGAGCAGAGCGTGCGCAGGCCGGTGCGGATCAGGTGGTGGTGGACCGCGCTGACGGCCAGGAGGGAGGGGATGGGGGCGTGGTCGGCGCTCACACCCTTGTCGCTGACGATAAGCACGGCGGCGCCGGCGCGGACAGCGGCCTCGGCCGCGGCGCGCAAGCTGTCGAGGGCCTCGAGCAGGCTCTGGCCGACGGGCACCAGGGCCTTGACGGTGGCGACGGGCAGCAGGGGGTCGCCGTTGGCGCGCAGGGCGGCCAGCTGGGTGTCGGTCAGCACGGGCGACTTGATCTGGAGCAGGTGGGCGTGCTCGGGCGTCTGGCTGAGGATGTTGCGGCGCCGGCCAACCGCACCGCTGAGCGACATCACTAGCTCCTCGCGGAGCGAGTCGATCGGCGGGTTGGTCACCTCGGCGAAGCGCTGTTTGAAGAAGTGGAAGAGCGGGCGGCCCAGCTCGATCTGCGAGAGCACGGCGGCGGGCGTGTCGTCGCCCATCGAGCCCACCGGCTCATGCCCGGTGGTGCCCATGGGCTTAATCACCACGGCCAGCTCCTCGCTGCTGTAGCCGAAGGCTATCTGCAAAGGAGACAGGAGGGCAGGGGTGGGCGCCAGGGAGGCGCTGTCTTCGGGCTCCTCGCCGCGATCTTCCAGGGTCTTCAGGTGCTGGCCGACCCAGGCATCGAAGGGCTGGAGCGAGGCCAGGTACTCCTTGACATCATCATCGGTGAAGAAGCGGCCGGTGGCAGTGTCGACGGCGATCATCTGGCCAGGGCCGAGCTTGCCCTTGTGGACGATGCGCGACTCGTCGATGGCCACGGCGCCCACCTCGGAGCCGGAGATAACCAGGCCGTCGTTGGTGACGATATAGCGGGCGGGGCGCAGGCCGTTGCGGTCGAGGGCGGTGCCGACCACGCGGCCATCCGAGAATGTGAGGGCGGCGGGGCCGTCCCACGGCTCGACGAGGCAGGCGTGGTACTGGTAGAAGGCCCGCAGGGCCGGGCTCATATCGGCGATCTTCTCCCAGGCCTCGGGGACGAGCATCGCCAGGGCGTGGCGGACATCGCGCCCGGCCACGACCAGCAGCTCGAGGGCGTTGTCGAGCATCGCCGAGTCCGAGCCGCTCTCATCAAGGACGGGGATAAGGGCCGAGGGGCCATCCACGACGGTGCCCAGAAAGTCGTCGGGCACATCGAGCACAGCGTGGCGGGCGCGCATCCAGTTGGCGTTCCCCTGCACCGTATTGATCTCGCCATTATGCGAGAGCATACGGAAGGGCTGGGCCCGCTCCCAGGTGGGGAAGGTGTTGGTCGAGTAGCGCTGGTGGTAGACGGCGAGGGCGGTCACATAGCCAGGGTCGCGGAGGTCGCCGTAGAAGTCGGCCAAGTTGGTGCCGAGCAGTAGGCCCTTATAGACCACGGTGCGCGAGGAGAGCGAGGGCACGTAGGCGGCGAGGCCCTGGGCCTTAAAGCGCTGCTCCATAGCCTTGCGGGCGATATAGAGCGTGCGCTCGAAGGCGACGTCGCCCAGGCCGGCGGGGCGGGCGATGATGGCCTGGCTGATACGGGGCATCGCGTCGCGGGCGCGCTGGCCCAGGGCATCGATATTGATAGGTACGTCGCGCCAGGCAAGGAGAGCGATGCCACGCTCGCCCAGGGTCTGGGCGACGATGGTACACGCGGCCTGGTAGGCCTCGTCGGCGACGGGCAGGAAGAACATGCCGAGGGCGAGGTCGGCGGGGGCGGCGGACACCCCGCGGGCGCGCAGCTCGCGCAGAAGTAGCTCGCGAGGAAGCTGAGTCAGGACGCCGGCGCCATCGCCTGTCTTCGCATCGTCGGCGACGGCGCCACGGTGCTCGAGATTGCCGAGGGCTTCGAGGGCCATAGCCAGAATGGCGTGTTCGGGGCGGCCATCGATGCGTGCCACAAAGCCGATGCCACAGGCATCGTGCTCGAAGCGGGGATCGTACAGGCTGTTGGGCGCGGGCGCGGGCAGATTCATCGCTTCCACCTTACTCGCTTCAATAGACAGACAGGCGCTCGCCAGGCCTCAGGTCGCTGAGGCAGTGGCGAGCGCCATTCTCGCGTTCTGGTCGCCAGGGTGGCGAATGCTCAGACGCCCCCCGCGAGGGGGCGCCTTCGGGATCGGGCTAGCAGGATGAGGTTCGGACAGAGAGGACGAAGGGTACCTCAAGCGCGCTGCCGATGCTCCAGTCGTTGAGCGTCGGGCAGCGTCACTGCGCACCGCGCGCGAAAGGTTTAATACCGGTTTGGGTATTGAGCGCTACTATACACCGCGCTGAGGGCCTTGTCAAGCCTTATTGTGCATTATATACAAATGCCAGTCTTCTGTCTGTTTGTTACAACACGCTATTTGTACAATAAGAACAAGGGGCGCGCCGTGGTAGAATGGCCGCGCCATGAAGACGCCTCGCATCGCCTACTGCTCGCCGGTCAACCCGGCCCCATCAGGCATCTCGGACTACAGCGAAGAGCTGCTGCCCTACCTCGGGCAGTACGCCGAGATCACCCTGTTCGTGGAGGACGGGCTCAGGCCGGCCAACCCGCGTCTCGCCGAGCACCTGGAGGTGCTGCCGATCCGCCGGCTCGAGCGCGAGCTGCGCCGGCGCCCGTACCATGCCCTGGTCTACCATATCGGCAACAGCCCAGCCCACGCGTCGATCTGGGGCCAAGCCCAGCGCCTGCCCGGCGTCGTGGTGCTGCACGACTTCGTCCTGCACCACTTTATGCTCTGGTACGCGGCAAACGCCCGCCGCGATATCCAGCTCTATGTGCGCGAGATGGGCGAGCGCTATGGCGAGGCGGGCGCCCACATCGCCCAGCTGATGATCCGCTCGCGCTTCTCTGACGCGGCCTTCGACTTCCCCTGCTGCGAGCCGGTGCTGGCCGCGGCCCGCGGCCTGATCGCCCACAGCCGCCATGTGCGCGAGCGGGCCGCCGTAATCCGGCCCGACCTGCCCGCCGCCGTCGTGCCTATGGGCGTCCCCCTGCCCACCACGACCGACCGCGCCGCCGCCCGCGCGCGCCTGGGCCTACCGCACGAGGCCGCGGTGCTGGCCAGCTTCGGCCACATCAATGCCTGGAAGCGGGTCGAGCCGGCTCTGCGAGCCCTGGCCGCCCTGCGGGCCGATGGGCTCGACGCACGCTACATCCTGGTCGGCAGCGTCTCGCCTAACTACGACCTGGCGGGCCTGATCGCCCGCTCGCGCCTGGGCGACGCGGTGACGATCACCGGCTATGTGCCCCGGGGCCAGTTCGACGACTACGTGGCCGCCGCCGATGTCTGCGTCAACCTGCGCTTCCCGACCGGCGGCGAGACCAGCGCCAGCCTGCTGCGGCTGCTCGGCGCCGGCCGCCCCACCCTGGTCAGCGCTGTGGGCTCCTTCGCCGAGCTGCTGCCCGGCACGGCCGCCCAGGTCGACCCTGGCCCTGCTGAGGGCGAGCAGATTCTGGCCTACTGCCGTTTGCTGCTGCGCCGCCCCGATCTCGCCGCAGCCCTCGGCGAGCGGGCCAGGGCCTTCGTCGCCGCCGAGCACACTCTCGCCGGGGCCGCCCTTGGCTACGCCCGCTTCCTCGCTCGCCTGTACGGCTGGCCGGCTCTCGTCCGCGCCCGCGCCGAGCCACTCTGGTCCCTCGACCCCTCCCCTGAGCCCGACGCCCCCGTGCCCACGGCAGCTCCGCAGGCTCCGAATGGCCAGGCGCAACAGCCTAAACCTGTGGAGGAGCCCGCCCCGCTTGTTGCGGCGGCGGCCCGCGCGGCGAACGAGCTAGGCCTGGGCGAGGAAGATAGCGCCGTACTGCGAGCGTTGGCCGAGCGGATCATAGATCTAGGCTGACTTCCAAGAACTGCAAAGCGTAGCTGGGCAAAGGCGACTGCGTTGTAACTCCAGTCTCTACACTGGGTTTGCGGGGCTCCATTACGCGCCGCGTCAACGTTTATTTTAGCAAGTGAAGCGACGGCAGCCCGCCTCGGCGCATATGGATCTAGCGCGCCGTCACTGCCAGGAGGGATACCGACCATGCTTTCCTCTGCCCAGCGCGAGCGCATTCTCTGCCACCTCCGACGCGGCTGGAAGCTTCCGGACAGCCTTGTCCACGATCTGTGGACGGCGTACGAGACCCTAGAGCAGGCGCTCAACGACCAGGACCTAGAGCCTTCCTCGTCCAGCGACCACTCTCATCTCACGGATCGCCAGGTGTCCAGGCAGCATAATCCGGGCGCCTACGACGTAGACTACTAGCCTTGTAGACTACTAGCCCTGACCATCTGGCCCCCGGCGGCAGCGCCGGGGGCTTTGTGTTTTCCAGGCCCTCTCGTAGGACAACCTTCCCGCCGATTGTCTCTATTGTCGCGCCTATATCGATGCTACGATAGGGCGATAAAGGACAAATTGCAGAAGGCAGAGGGCATGGCGACACAGACACAGGCTGTCAGGCCGGCGGCGCTGCGCGGACTCTCGTGGACCGACCTGACCATGGTAGTGGTGGTGCTGATCTGGGGCGCAAATTTCAGCGTGACGAAGATTGCGCTCCAGCAGATCCCGCCGCTGGCCTTCGCCGGCCTGCGCTTCCTGGTCGCGAGCGCGCTGCTCTGGCTCGCGCTGCGCGTCTTCGAGGGGCGACGCCCACTGCCGCCGGGGGCCCTGCGCAGGCTGATCTGGCTCGGCGTCATCGGCAACTCGATCTACCAGCTGTGCTTCCTGCTGGGGCTATCGATCACTACGGCGGCCAACGCCTCGCTGATCATCGCCACCACCCCGGCGATGGTGGCAGCCGTGGGCGCGGCCCTCGGGATCGAGCGTCTGCGCCGCGTTGCGGTCGTCGGCATCGTCCTGGCGATTAGCGGCGTGGTCATCATTCTGGCAGCCCGCGGCCTCCACTTCGGTGGGCGTGGCCTGCTGGGCGATCTGCTGCTGCTCGGCTGCGCAATCAGCTGGACAGTCTACACCCTTGGGGTGCGCTCGCTGGGCAGCGGCATCTCGCCGCTGGCGATCACGACCTGGACAACGATCACCGGCACGCCGGGCCTGCTGCTTATGGGCCTGCCCGATATCATGCGCACCGACTGGTCGAGCGTAAGCACGAGCGGCTGGGCCGGCCTGGCCTACTCCGCGGTGCTAGGGGTCGTGCTGGCCTACCTGCTGTGGAACAATAGCGTGCGGGTGGCCGGCAGCAACCGCACGGCGATCTACGGCTGCGCCATACCCATGGTGGCCACCCTGGTCGCCTGGCCCGTCCTCGGCGAGGCGCCTACGTGGATCCAGGCCGCCGGCGCGGCCTTGATCGTCACCGGCGTGCTGCTGACCCGGCGCCAGTAAAGCAGGGCTGCCGCGCCGGGCAGCGCATCCGCGGATTGCGCGATCTCCGCCTCATGCCCCGCCCTATCGGGCCGGATGCCGCCCGTGTCAGCGCCGCCGCCATAGCCCCGCCGCCCGATCTCGGTCTACGGCCCATTGCAAGATAATGGCCCCCTCATGGTATAGTGCGGCTACCGCAGCCCGGCGGCACGGAGGAGCCTATGAGCAACAGCGCTCTCGCGCCGACCCTGATCGGCCGCCAGCCGCAGCTGGCCGCCCTGCGCGGCCACTTCGCCCAGGCCCGCGCCGGGGTAGGCCAGGTGGTCTTGCTCGCCGGCGAGGCGGGCGTCGGCAAGACGCGTCTGCTGCGCGAGTTCGCCCAGGCCGCGGCCGCCGAGGGCGGGGTGGCGATCTACAGCGGGCACTGCTACGACGAGCGCCCCGCCCCGCCCTATGGCCCCTTCGCCGAGCTGCTGCGCCGCCTGGGCGAGGCCGCCGAGCCCGCCCTGGGCGATATCCGCGCCCCCGCCGACGGGGCCTCGGGCGACCCACACGCCGAGCGGCGCCTGCGCTTCCACGCGATCTACCAGGCCCTGCGCCCGCCCGATGCTCGGACCCACCTTCTCTTCCTCGAAGACCTGCACTGGGCCGATCAGACCAGCCAGGACCTGCTGTTCTACCTGGCCCGCGCGATCGAGGCCGACCGGATCCTGATCATCGGCACCTACCGCACCGACGAGATGCACCGGCTCCACCCCCTGGCCGGCCTGATCGCCCGCCTGACCCGCGACCGCCGTCACCACGAGGTACGCCTCGCCCCGCTGAGCCGCGCCGAGCTGGCCGAGATGCTGGCCGCCACCCTCGGCGCCGAGCCGTCCGCCGAGCTGGTCTCGGCCCTCTACGAGCGCACCGAGGGCAACCCTTTCTTCGCCGAGGAGTTGCTGGGCGCCCTGCTGGCCGACGGCGCCCTGCCCGGCCCCGCTGCCCGCGCCCTGGACGCCGCCCTGCCACTCTCGATTCGCGAGAGCATCCTGCGCCGCGCGGCCGACCTCGACGAGCCCACCAGGGCCGCGATGAGCGCCGCGGCCGTGATCGGGCGCCGCTTCGACTTCGAGCTGCTGCTGCGGCTCACCGGCATGGAAGAGGTCGCCCTGCTGCGCTGCCTCAGCGCCCTGGTCGAGCGCCAGCTAATCGCCGAGGAGCCGGGCGGCCCCGAGGACCGCTACAGCTTCCGCCACGAGCTGATCCGCGCCGTGCTCTACGAGGAGATGCTGCGCCGCGAGCGGCGTCTGCGCCACCACGAGGTGCTGCGGGCGCTCGAGGATCTGCACCGGGCCGACCCCGCTGCCGCCATAGATCAGCTGGCCTACCACGCGCTGATGGCCCGCGCTCTGCCCGAGGCCGCCCGCTACAGCGAGCTGGCCGGCGACCGGGCCGCCCGCGTCCACGCCTACCGCGAGGCCCTTGGCCACTACGAGGTCGCCCTCGAGGCCGGCGAGCAGACCCACGACGACACCCAGCGCGCCGGCCTCCTGGCCCGCCTCGGCCACGCCGCCTACCAGGTGGGAGAGCCCCGCCGCGCCGCCGGCTACTGGCGCGAGGCCCTGCCGATCTACGAGGCCATGGGCGACCGCCGCCGCGCCGGCGACCTCCAGCGCTGGCTCGGCCGCACCGCCTGGGAGCTGAGGGCCGCCGAGGAGGCCTTCGCCAGGACGCGCGCCGCCATCGCGGCCCTCGAAGGCGAGGGCCCCTGCCGTGAGCTGGCCATGGCCTACAGCGCCCTCGCCCACATCTACATGCTCGGCGCCTTCGAGAATCAGGGGCACGCCGTCGAGGCGATCGCCTGGGGTGAGAAGGCCCTGGCGATGGGCGAGGCCCTGGGCGATGACCAGGTGGTCAGCCACGCCCTCAATAACATCGGCGTCGCCATGGACGCCATCGGCCAGGGCGAGGCGGGCGTCGCGCGCCTCGAGCGCAGCCTAGAGGTGGCCCTGGCGGCCGACCTGCCGGCCGACGCAGTCAGGGCCTACATCAACCTGGGCGGCCGGATGCACGAGGTCGGCATCAACCAGCGCGTGCTCGAGCTCGGGCGCCAGGGCTGGGGCTACGCGGCCCGCCACGGCTACATCCACGGATCGGCCACCCTGCTCCTCAGCCTCTGCTGGAGTGAGCTCGAGGCCGGCGAGTGGCAGATCCTCGCGGCGCGCCTGGACGAGGTGCTGCGCCCCGGCTTCCCTGGCCCCCAGGACGAGCGCCCGATGCTCCTGATGATCAAGGCCCTGCTGCTGGCCGAGCACGATAGGCTAGACGAGGCCCGCGACCTGCTCGAGTCGGCGCTCGCCGCGGTGGGCGACCCCGAGAAGGCGGGCAGCATTGAGCACGCCCTGACCCAGGTCTATAGCGCCCTCGGCGACCAGGAGCGGGCGGTGGCCGTCGCGGCCAGCATGGTGGCCAGGGTGCGCGCCCGCGCCGGGGCCGAGAAACCGCTCAGCTGCCTGGGCCTCGCGATCTTCGATCTAGCCGGGGCCGTCAGGACCTTCCTGAAGGCCGGCAGGCGCGACGAGGTCCTGGCGATCCTGGCTCAGATGGAGGCGGTCGCCCCCGCCGCGGCCGCGCCGCGCAAAGAGCTGGCGCTGATCGAAGAGCTACGCGGCTGGGCCGCGCTGGACGCGAGCCCGGCCCAGGCCGCCGCCTGGTGGGCGCGGGCGATCACGCTCAACGCGGAGCTCGGCTACCGTCCGGCCGAGCTCAGCCTGCGCCGCGAGCGCACCGAGGCCCTGCTACGCCTCGAGACCGCCGAGGCCAGGGTTCGCGAGACCCGACTGTCGCGCACCGCCTCCGCGAGCCGGAGTCGAGCTCGCAGAGGCCTGCCGTGTGGCTCCAGGTCGAGGGAGATCGATGAACGCACGAAACGTGGCGGCTCTTGCCCTTGGTGGTTGCCTGCTGCTCGTCCAGCCGGCTGCGGCGGCCAAGGAGGACGTCTACGCGATCGTCGGCGCGCGGATCGTGCCCGTCTCGG